>JBKDPX010000168.1:0-19547 GCA_046342165.1 Phycisphaerales bacterium
AATACGGGTGCGCTCCGCCGGAGCGATCGAGTATGTGCGAATCGCACTGCTGGAACCGAACTGATTCTGATCGCTCGCAGGGACGCGATTGTCGGCGTCTCCCGAAGCGAACGGAGTATCAATGTCAACGGCTTCACCGAAATCACGATCGGCCGCCTCTTCATCGAGATCGCCGTTGAGGTGATTCAGAATCTCGTCGTTGTCAAGATCAACACCCGCGGCATCGGAGGTGATCTGGATGGTGTAGCGACCTGTTCCTCCGGTCTGAACAGTGTCACTGCTCTGCACCGTGCCACGAGTGACCTCGAGGTAGTAGGTTTCGCCGCCCCAGACCTGAATACCCATGCGGTCCTGGCCGAGCAACTGAATGTCACCCGGGTTCAACACCGACGGATTCCACATGCCCGGATCGTCCTGAGGATCGTTCAGCGGATTGCGGTCATCTGCGCCCGGTTCGTCATACGTGAAGACGACATTGCCCTGCGAATCGAAGATTCTCATGACAAGATTCGGCACCGCGCCGAAGTCATTGCCGAGCACGATGTCCAGTCGAGTCGCCGGACGATCGTGACGATCCCATGCGAGCGGATTGCTGTCATCGAAGAATGCGAGTGCGCGAACTTCAGGTCCGGAGATCGCCGCGGGATCATCCGCATCGTTGCCGGTCGTGGGTCCGAAGTCGGCCGTTCGGTTGTTACCGACACCCAAGGACATCGGAGCCCAACTGAAGAAGTCCACATTTTGCTGCGCGCTGTGGAACGCGGAGAACTGCGCGATGTTGTTCGCTCGGATCGGACGGCCCGGCGGATTCGGCAACACAAAGTCGAAGTCGCCGCCGACATAGATGACTTCCTGCTCCGTCGTGCCGCCGAGCAGATCGTCGGCGATCAAAGGCTCCTGTTCATCGAGTGTCACTTCGCCCAGCGAAGTGGCGAGCGTGAACACGGGCCCGCTGGTTCCTGCGCCGAAGAATCCTTGCGGATTCCAGGCCAGTCCTGTGTAAAGGTCAATATTCGCGGTTCGATCATCGAATTCGCCTCCGAGCACCAGGAATCGCGTTGTGTCTTCAGTCGTTCCATTCACCTCGGGCGGATCCCAGGTGGTCAACGCATGCACGACTCCGTTCACGCCGCCGTCGAGATCATCCCAGCCGAGGAACTGCTGCGCCACGGCAGCATCAGAGTTCGGCGGCACGCCGAAGCCGACAACGTTGTTCACCGGCACGCCACCGGCGTTGGTGAACTGACCGCCGATGACGAGCCACTGCGCTTCACCGGGCACGCCGTCCGTCGGGTTATTCGGATCACCGAATGGGTTGTCCCACACGGTCATCGAGAGAACCGGACCGTTAATCGTGCTGAAGTTCGGAGCAGCCGGAGCGACACCGTACGACAACGACCGCACCCCGCCGTCAACCGTGAATTGAGATATGTTTCGGAAGTTATATCCATCGGCATCCACGCCGTTGAACACGCCACCGAGGAACAGCGTTCGCTTGGGATCGGGGAAGTCTTCGACGCCCAGCGTCGAATCACCCGCGCCCGGATCCGGCGGGTCGAACTCCGCCATCGCATAGACGCGAGCGGTTGCGCCCAATCCCAATCCGACGAAACCGTTGCCGTCAAATGCCGCGGCTCCGCCTGCGAACTCTCCGCCGATCACGAGAATCGGATCGGGATCTTCACCGCCGTCATCCGGAGCCTCACCGTCGTAGACAGTCGCGGCAAACACCGGGCCGTCCACGTTACCGAGGAAGTCGCTCCAGCCAAATTCACCTGTCGCCCAATCCTGCGCCCACACGGCGATGTTGGTCATCACGATCGGGCCGAACGGGCCGGGAATCGTGAGTGTGAAATCGCCGCCGACAACCAGCACGCGATCCGTCATTCCCGGCGGCATGGTCGGAGGCACGAATCCCGGAGTCGGATCCCAATCAAGAACGGTGCGGATGATCGCACCGTTCGTCGCGGCGGTCGCCGGATTGTCTGAGAATCCATACTGAACGCCGAAGTCCGCATCCCACTGCTGATTGCCCGTGTACCAGTAGTCGTTCGCATCCCACACCGCGAGGTTTCGGCTCACGGTCGGTTGTGCACCGCCGATACCCGCGCGCGTGAACGCGCCACCGATAAACAGCGAACCTCCGGCGTTGTCGTTGTCGCCGGCGTAAGTTCCAAGCATATTAACGGGCGGCGTGAACTTGAAGATGTCGGTGTCGCCGGCCTCGTGAATACGGCCGCTTCCCGATGCCGTGACACGCATGCCGATATCGCGCACCGGGTTGCCGTTGCCATCGAAGGTGTTGAAAGGATCACTCCACACGAGCGGAGTGGCCTTGTTCAACTCGCGCAACAATCCCTCGCCTGTCAGCGCGCCGAGGTTGCCCACGTGATCATCGTTCGGCTGAGTCGCATCAAAGGTGTGATTGCTCTCGTTGAACAGACGATACTGCGTGCCGCCGTTGCGGTCGAAGCCGTCCACCAGCGCGTAGTACAGATTACCGCCCTGCAATTGCACGCGGATTTCCGGCTGATTCCCGATCAGGTTGTCATTGAACGCGAATCGTGTTCCGTCAGCGCGATAGAGCGCCAAGGCCGGATCATTGATGGGGTCCAATCCCGCTCCGGGCGCATTGATGATCGTCAGACCGTTGCCCTGGGACTGGAACGAGTGCGCGTTGATCTGGAATGTCGGAGGATCCACTTCCGGGAACGGCGCAGGCGGCGGATTCGTCGGATCACCGAAGCCGGTAAGCGCATCAAAGGTCTCGCCGCGGCGAGTGATGCGATTCATCGGCAACTCGGTGGCGACGCCATCGAGCACGAGATAGAACGTACCGGTGGCGAAGTTCGCGCGATCAGGACGGAATTCGTCCGAGCGAATTCGGATGAAGTAGGTTTCGCCGGGCTTGGTCGCGAACGCCGTGAACGCGTCGTTGAAGCGACCCGCATCGGAGTCCACCTTCACGACGGTCACCGCTTCAGTCGTTCCGACTTGCTTGTAGATGTCAATGCGCGAATCCAAACGAATCGTAAGATCGCTCTGCGTCACCTGAGCGTTGACCGTGGCGAGGCTGTTGAACTCCGCGAGATTCGGGACGTCATACCGATAGATGAAGTCCATCTGCGAACGCTCGATGGTGCCTTGGATCGGCGTGATCGGAATGAAGAGGCCGTCCGGAACCGGACTGCCGGCCTCGCGCGCGATACCGGTGAAGGCCGCGTTCAGGTCACCCGTGTCCTCGATTTCAAACGACACGTTCTCGGCGTTGATGCGCAGTCGATACGTACCGGAGGTGGCCGTCGACTCGCGCGAAACACGCACGAAGTACTCCTGCCCCGCCGTCGCCATGAAACCCGCCCAACCGTCCGAAGATGTTCCGGCTGTCAGCGCCCCGTTGTTGGTTCCGTCGGCGATTTGAATCGGCGCCGCGGCAGGTCCGCGGAACACCGTGACGCGCGTGTTCAGCGTGCTTGCGACTGCCTCGTTCTTCGTGTCCGCCAACACGCTGACAAAGCCGCTCGTCGGAGCGACGAAGCGGTAGTAGTCCTCCAGTGAGTTTCCCGGAACATTCGTGATCGAACCTGCCGCCGAGAATCTTCCCGGCGTATCCAGAGTCACGTTGATCGCACTTGCGAAATCGCCGTCAAGCATCCGGCGATCTTCGAGCTTTTCAAATCCGGCAAGCGTGACATTGCTTGTGCCGAAATCACAACCAAGCGCGCGGCCTGCACGCCTGAGCATCGACATGACCGCATCAGCTCCCTTGAGCGCTGAAAGAGCGGAAATTCCGGCACGAAGATCCAATCGACTCATCGCATACTCCAAAAACGGAGAACATCACAACCGCCGAATATTCCGTTCGGCGTGAAGCGCATCGGCGACCGCATGCGACGATTCCGAACCGTCGATCAATGCGACCAACCCATGCCTCCTCCTTTGTCTCCTTCGCGGAGCAAGGGGAACCATGGGGTGGGCCGACACAACTTCCGAGGGGAGCATAACACAGACCATCCGACCTCGTCCAGTCGCCCGACCACAACCCGAAAACAATCAGACGAATTCCTTCGGATTGCGACCGTCCGACCGTGGTTCTACGGCCGAGCGCATCGGGGGGTTTCAGAACCCGCGGGGTCGATATCGGGAACTTCAGGACTGCTTCGTGCCGGAGAGATCCGCGACGATCCGATCGGCCAGAATCAGCGACGCGTCGTACACGGGGAGTGGGCTGACCACATCCTCCATAAGAAGGCCGCCCTCACTGAGCGCCAACACAATTCCGTCGCAGCCGCGCTGCTTGAAGTTCTCGAGCAGTCGCCGAATGAAGGCCGCCGAAGCCGGCGAAAGCCTGCCGAAGATCAGCTCCCCGAAAATCACAGCCTCGAGCGTCTCCGTATCTCGCGGCTCCGGGGGAAGAATCGAAATGCCCTTCAAACCCAAATGCGTTTGATAGGTGGAGGAATCGGTCACCAACTTCGTTCCGATGATGCCGATTTTCTTCCGTCCGTCGGCTCCGATCGACTGCGCGACCAGATCGGGCATTGTCAGCCACGGCACCGCGGAACCGACTTCGGCGAGTGACACACCATGTTGGACGACATTGTCGGGCGTGACGAGAATCTGCGCCCCGCATCTCACAAGGTGATCCGCACTCTTACGGAGCAGTCGCCCCACCGCGTGCCAGTCATCCTTGCGTATCGCCTCCAGATAATCGTGCAAGGGCTCGTTGTGCACGGTGATGCGGGGCTGACGACCGTCCCCCAAAATCTGCGATGCGCGACGAGCAACACGCTGGTAAAACAGCGCGGCGCCTTCCGGACTGACTGCAACGATGCCGATGTGACCGCTCAAGCGTGCTCCCTGAACCCGATTCCGACATCGCAACAACGCGACGCCGCGCGTATCGTCATGCAATTCGACCCCCGCGTCAATCGACATGTGAGGGGATTTTGCGTTCAATGGAGCTTCCGGTGGAAAACGCCTTCGAGATTCTCGGGTTGCCGCGGCAGTTCGACCTCACCCGCGCTCAGATCGCGGCGGCCTATCGACGAACGATGCTTTCGATTCATCCGGATGTTTCGAGCGCTTCGGAGTCTGCCGCTGAAACTGCGGCGCGTTTGAATGTGGCAAAGGAAACGCTGGAGAACCCGCTGTCCCGAGCTGAGCACTTACTGCAACTCATCGATGAGAATCCGCCCGGACGCGATGCGGCCTTGCCCCCCGACTTCCTCATGGAGATGATGGATGTTCGAGAAACGGCGGAAACAGAGATCGCTCAAGATGGGGAATTGGCGCGGGAGCGATGGCGAGCCTGGGCGCATGATCGCCGAGCGGAGTATGTCAACGAAGCGCAGCGCGCCTTTGCGGAACGAATGAGCCCATCGAACATCCGCGACATGATCGCGCGTTGGCGGTACATCGAGCGGATGATCGAACAGCTCGCCCCGCACTACGATATCGGTCGAAGTTAACTCGTATCGAACCCGTCCATGTCCATTTCCCATTTCATCGCCGCCCCGCTGCTTCCCGTGCTTTTGACGGTGAGCGCTGCATGCTCGGGCGCGGAAACGGCGCTGTTCAGTTTGAGCCACGCGGACAAAGTTCGGTTGCGCAAGCAGAGCACGATCGCCGCTGACTGCGTTCAAGCGCTGCTTGAAAATCCGCGCGCGCTCTTGATCACAGTTCTGCTCGCGAATGTGTTCGTGAATACGGCGTACTTCGCAGTGGCGGTCAAAGTCGGGCAAGGGTTCGAAGACCCTGCCAAGAGCGCGGTGTTCGGCGCGATCGTGCTTTTCTGCATGATCCTGTTCGGCGAACTTGTTCCCAAATCACTGGCAGCGGCGCATCGCGTCGTGATCTGTCGCGTCGTTGCTGCTCCCGCCTTGGTGGTGTTCCGAGCCATGTGGCCGTTGCGATTCGCCGCGGAGCACTTCGTGATCGCTCCGATGGCCCGCTTGGCCCGTCCCGCAGGTGCTGAAGAGCACTCGACGGTGACGTCCGGGGAATTGGCGGCAATGTTGAAAGCGGGCGTGAGCCAAGGCGTGCTTCACAAAAATGAAGAGCGGCTGATGGGTGATGTGCTTCGACTGCGAAGCGTGCGCGTTCGAGAAGTCATGACGCCGCGTGTTGAAATGGAATGGGTGAAGGACACCTCCAGCGTGCAGGAGGTGTTGGAGTTGGCAAAGCAGACCCGTCGCATGAAACTGCCGGTGTGCCATGGCTCGATCGATGACGGCGTGAGCGGCGTGATTCGGGTGCAGCGACTGTTGCCGGAACTCAACAAACAAAAGATACAAGCCCGACATTCGATCGGCGCCTTCGTCGATGCCGCGATCTTCATTCCGGAGCGGAGCCGTTTGGATCAATTGCTCGAGAGACTACGCGCGTCGGGCACGGATCTGGCGATCTGCGTGGATGAGCACGGAACGGTGACGGGGGTCGCGTCCACCGAAGACATCATGCGGGAGTTGTTCACGTCCGATTCCGCGAAGGAAGCCGCGATGGACGTCGAACTGCGCATGAAAACCGAGGGCGTATGGGAAGCGCCGGGCAGGTTGAGCGTCCGTGATTGGCGAGAGTTCTTCACCGGCGTGGGCCAGTTGGATGAACGCGTCAGCACAATCGGCGGTTTGGTGTTGTCGGCATTGGGCAGACCCGCGAATCCCGGGGACGCCGTGACATTCGGCAACGTGAAACTCACGGTGCTGGAAGTTGACGGGCGAACGATTGACCGTGTCGAAATCGCGCTGATCGCGGCGGAGGCACGGACATCATGACACTCGAAACCATGATGTGGATCGCCATCGGACTGGGCGCCATCACGGCGTCGGCGATCATCAACGTCGTCGAGATCGGCTGCTACTCATTGAGCCGCGTGCGACTTGAATTGAAAGTCGCGGAGCCGCAGTCGAATCGCAGCGCAAAGATCCTGAGGCACGAACTGGAGCGACCCGGCCTGATTCTGGCGACTCTTCTGCTGGGCAACAACATCGTTCAGTACATCAGTTCGCTGGCGACGACCGAAGCGCTCAACACCGCCGGATTGGATGAGGATGCGATCACATTGGTGAACATCGCCGTGCTGTCGCCGATGTTCTTCATCTTCGCCGAAGCCTTTCCGAAGGAATTGTTCCGCGTCGAGGCTGATCGTCTCACCTATCTCTTTGCGACGCCTCTGAAACTCACTCGACAGTTGCTCACCATCGTCGGGTTCATTCCGATCGTGCAACTGTGCGTGAGATTGCTCGAAAAATCAACGGGACTGCAACCCGATGCGGTGACGGATTCGAGACAGAGAATCAACATGCATCTCAAGGAGAGCGTGAGCACGGGAACGCTCTCTGAATCACAGTCTTCGATTTTGGATCGTGCGATGAGATTCGGCGAACTTACCGTGGCGGAAGAGATGACGCCGTGGTCAAGCGTTCGGCCGCTTCCGTTCTCCGCCGACCGTGCGACCGCGCTGCGAATCATCGGAGATGCCGATCACGCCCGTTTCCCCGTCGTGGATCGCTACGGCAAGGTCGTCGGCGTCATTCGTCACGTGGACCTGCATCTGCGTCCGGAAGCGAAAATCGCTGATCTCACCGGCAACTGCGTGCGGCTCACACCCAACACCGATCTCCGGCGCGCGATTCATGTGATGCGCGCGGCGAACGCACGGTTCGCGGTGGTTGAAGACCAGAGCGGAAGACCCTTGGGAATCGTCACCGGCCGGGATCTCGTCGAGCCGCTCACCGGCGAATTGTCCGGATCTTGAACGCGCCTCAGAGCATGACATGAAGAACTGGATTCAAATTCTCATCATTGCCTTTGTGATGTTCTCGGTCTTGCAGTTCATCAACGGGGGCACTGAGTTGCCGCCGATGTTCGCCGAACGCTCGACGCTCGGCGCCGCTCTCGAAGCATCCAAGTCCGACGGCAAGCCGACCGTCGTGTTCTACACCGCCGATTGGTGCGGCCCGTGTTCGAGATTGAAGTCGCGTGCGATGCGCGACGAGAAGGTCATCAAGGCCTTCGCCAACACGCACCCCGCGCTCATGGATTGCACCACCGGTCATCCGTCTGACGATCCGTTCAGCGTGGAGTCTTATCCCACGCTCGTCGCCGTTCGCGACGGGAAGGAAACCTCGCGAGTCTCCGGCAACATGTCCGCCGAAGAACTGATCGCGTGGTTGGATTCCGTGATCGCGTCGAAATGATCACGACTTCAGCGAATGCATGAACAGACCCGTCGCAAGCTTTGGATAGAAGAACGTGCTCTTCTGCGGCATCAGTTCATTCGCGCGGCTGACCTGCTTCACGGCCTCGAGTGGAGTCGGCCTCACGATGACGGCGAGTTGAGCGAAGTTCTTGCCGCCGCCGGCTCCGGTTTCCGCACCGCTGCCGATCTCCTCCACTTCGCGTATCGTGTGCGGAAACGCCCACTTCACGGGCTCACCACCGTTGAGCGCGCCTTGGCACACGCGCTCCACAATAATGTACTGACAGAAAGCGACTGTGAGGTCCCGCCACGCGCGCGGCTTGCCCGGGAAGTCCGCGGCGAGCGGATCCTCCTGTGCGGGAACCGCCAACATGCCGCGACCGGAGGCGAAATCCCAAAGCCCGAATCGACGCTCACCCATGCCATCCGTCGCTTGCAAAGCGGTATGCAAAGCGGTCAGATCACCGGCGACGGGCTCGAAACGAATGACATCCGAAGATGCCTTGATGAACGCATCGAAGGAATACGACTTCATTCCTCCGAGCACACGATGGGTCGGGCGGATCTCGAGTCCGGGATCGCTCATGCCGATCAACACCATCATGCAACGGCGCGCGGGATGATTCGCCTCAACCGAGCCCGCAGACTCCAAAGCTGAAAGATAGTTCAAAGCGGTGTTATATCGATGATGACCATCGGCGATGAAGACATCCTCCGCCGCGAGCGCCTCCTCATATTCGCGAAGCGTGGCGGAGTCTTGCACCTGCCAGAGTTCGTGAAGCGTGCCATCCTCGGTCTTGGCCGTGCGATCCGGCTGCTTCCGTTTTGCGATGACTCGAGACAACAGTGCGGTGGCCTTGCGCTGATCATCGGCGTGCAATCCGAAGATCGGGGAGAGTTGCGTCTTCGTCGCATTCATCAGCGCGAGACGATCTTGCTTGGGGCCGGAGAAAGTCTCCTCATGCGGGAGCACGCCGCCGCCCTTGCGCGGTCCGAAGGGAACAGTCTCGACGCAGCAAGCCATGCCCGTGCGTTTCAATGTTCGCGAGCCATCCTCGCTCTTGAAGGTCTGGCGATACACGAACATGGTCGGCAGCGCGGCGCGCGTGAGTGTTCCATCCGTGAGCCACGAATCAAGCAGCGTCGCCGCCGCGTCGTAGGCTTGCTTTGGGCCCAACTCCTTCGCGGGCGTATGCGGCAGATCGACCGAGACGATGTTCTTCGGATTCATGCCGACAAGCCGCGACTTCGATGCTGCGTCAAGCACGTCGTACGGCGGCGCGACGACGGACGAAAGATCCTTGAGTGCGGAATAGGTGACGGGACGGAACGGGAATACCTTGGCCATGGTGTGTGGTATCGGCGAAATGCGGGGGGAAACGACACGGTTGCGTTGTTCGACGGTTCAATATAGGTTTGAACAATCGTGCGTCGGTGAAGCCCTCCGTCCGAGGCATACTCTTGCGCATGCCGCAAGCACTTGTGATCAAAGCCCCCGGAACGAACTGTGACGCCGAAATGTGCCGCGCATTCGAAGCCGCGGGAGCAAAGGCCACGCTGTTGCACCTCGATGCATTGATCAAGGACCCGGCGAGAATAGGGCAATTCGATTTGATCGGATTTCCGGGCGGATTCTCCTATGGAGACGACATCGCTTCCGGACGGGTGTTCGCGATGAAAGTACGCGAGCGGTTGTATCCGCAACTGAGAGAATCCGTTTCGCGCGGTTGCTGCATGATCGGAGCCTGCAACGGGTTTCAGGTCATGGTTCAAATCGGTCTGCTTCCAGGTCCGATCTCAGGTGAAGAATGGCCGTCGAATGCCGCGCCGGAACAGACCGTTGCACTGACGGACAACGTGAGTGCACGCTTTTGCGATCGTTGGGTCGGCATGGAATATGTGCCGGAGTCGGTATGCGTCTGGACCAAGGGACTCGCTTCCGGACCGATGATTCGAACGGGAATCGCCGAATCCGGATATCTGGATCAAGCTTCGCTTGCGGATATCAACACACTCCCGGTCGCCCATGGCGAGGGAAGATTCACGGGACTGAACGCCTCGGTGCTTGATCGACTCGAGAAGAGCGGTCAGGTGGCGTGTCGCTATCGTGACAACTACAACGGCTCGGAGCGTGCGATCGCGGGAATCTGCGATGCCACCGGCCGCATCTTCGGATTGATGCCGCATCCGGAGCGCTATCTGGAGTGGACCCGGCATCCGTATTGGACGCGCTTGCCGCAATCGATTCGATCGCTGGAAACTCCGGGATTGCGGATGTTCCGTAACGCCGTCGAAGCCGTCACTCACGCGTCCGTGTGATCCGCTGCCGTCGCGTGACCCATGGCGGAATTACCACCCAACCTCCGTCGCGGCGTCGATCTTTTTCACAAGATCGAATCTGATTGCACATGCGCCAACTGCGCATACAACCTCAAAGGGCTTTCAACCGGCGATCGCTGTCCCGAATGCGGCACTCCTGCAGGCGCTTCCTTCAACGGCGTGAACGGCCGACACAGGACTTTCGAATCGGATCAACCTTGCGCAGGCTGCGGGTACAACCTGAAGGGAAGGGCCATCGGCGACCATTGCCCGGAGTGCGGCAAGCCGGCCGGGATGGCGATTCCTCATGAGCAGTGGCTCTCTCACGCACCGATCTCGTTTCTCAAGCCTTTCTCCAAGGGAGCGATGATCACCGGCGTGATGGTTCCGATCCATTGTGTCGCGTTCACACTGCTGATTTTCTTTTCACGATCGACCACGACGGCGGTGCTCGCTTCGATCACAGGCTGCGTCTATGCGATTGGTGTCACGCTGCTCACCGTTCCACGCCCCGCGGCGGACGGATCTGCGAATGTGCGGGAATGGGCCGCGTTGCGAATGTTGAGCCGTTTGTCACAATGGGGCTGGCTCGGGGGAACCATCGCCATCGCCGCGGACGCTGCGATCACGGCTCGAGTTCCGGGCGCGTCGGCCGGCACCGTGTTCTCGCTGATGGGAATACTGATGTTCGTGATGGCGATCGCAGGCCTCGTGCCGCTCCTGATTTATCTTGTGCGCATCGCCCAATGGGCGGGCGACTCGGAGTTCGCGGATCGATTGCGAATGCTGCCCTTGTTGCTTCCTGTCTCAGCCGCCGTCGCGGCGACGGGCGGCATCGTCGGTCCGATGCTCAGCGGCGGCGTCGTGACTTTTCTTTTGATGCCCATCGCGGGAGTGTCGGTGTTGTTCTTGATCTTCGGCGGTTTCACTTCGCTTCGCACATGCTGGAATCTCGCCTCGATGGGATTCTGGGTGATACGAAACCGCGATGAAAATCTCGCATCGAGTCGAAGGAGAAGCACTCGAATCGTTGAGCGAGTCGAGAACGCGAGATCGAAGCCGCAAGCTTCTCGAAAGCAAGACCAAGGCCCGATCGATCTGGTGTAGTCTCGGGCACGCTTCACGACTACAGATCCGATGCGTCAAATCAATCTGCGTTCGACCGGCTCATCGGGCGTTTACTCCCGCCGAACATGGGAATCCGCTGAGGGATCATCTTCGATTCAAGATTGGACGAGCGCCTAAAGTTCAAGCGATGCTCTGGAATGTTTGGAAATCGATGCCCGAGGACCCCGGCGAGAAGGCTCGCCGCGAGCATTCCGCATGGCTCACTCGGGCGCTTGCGGGAACCCGCAGATATCCGGAGATTCCCGTGCGGCCCGTGCAGGACGGCGGCTTTGACGAATTGCGAAATCGTCCGAACGGACTGAAACTCGCGGCGCGTTGGTGGAGAATGGCACTCCGAAGAGTCGATATTCCCTGAGCGAACTTTACCGAGAAGCGGCATTCACGGATCGTTAGGATCTTCCATGACAGATATTGCTGAAACACCAGTGGTTCAAGTGTCGGCGAGCAACGTCAATCGTCGATGGACGCTGACTCAGATCATGTACATCGTGGTGCTTGAGGCGTTCGCCGCGCTCTGCATCTACGACGCGTTGTGGAAGTATCCGGCGCGCGGCGCCGATGCCGCGGCATTCAATGAGTATCGCTACCTCAACGCCCTCGCCAAATCGGATGCCACAACCCTCGCGGGATTCAATCTGAAGGATCCCGTCAGCGCATTCGAACGACTGGCGAAGAAAGCGGATCTCATCGGCACCGATCAAGCGCTGAATGAGTGGCTCACACAGTTGAGTTACATCGGCGCGCTTGACGGGGCGAACACATCATTCCCACGCACGGATTTTCGCAAAGGCGGAGCGATCAGCGATCCGAACTCCAGACTTGCGGAACTGAAAACCGAATGGGAGCGCTCGGATGGAAGCGATAAGTCTCACGCGAACCCGCTTACTTCATGGGACATTCCCAGTCAGTGGATCATGTTGGTGATGTGTGAACTGCTGAGCATCGGCATGGCGGTCGTTCTCATTCGCACCAAGTCCCGGCACTACGGATGGGACGCGGCGACGATGACACTGACTCTGCCCGACGGCAATTCGATCACTCCGGCTGATTTGGAGGATGTCGACAAGCGCAAGTGGCATAAGTTCTATGTGCATCTGCGGATCAAATCAGCTCATCCCAAGCTCGGCGGCAAGGAGATCGAGTTTGATCTCAAGCGTTACGACCATCTCGAAGGTTGGATTTTGGCGATGGAATCGAAGGCATTCCCTGAACGCGCCGCCGCCGAAGTCGCGAAATCCTGAAACGACTCAGCCGGTTTTCCAAACAACCGTGCGGCCCCAAACGCACGGAGTCCTGACATCATGGAGTTCGCAGATCACACGGATTGGCTCGCGCTGGCGTTGACCGTGCTATCCGCCTTGATCGGTATCGCCTTGACCGTGGTACTGATGCCCGGAGCATGGCTTTGTATTGCGGCGATGTTCTTCATCGGCGTGCTCTGGAAGCCGGAACTGATTTCATCCCCGTGGTGGACATTCGGCATCGCGACATTCATCGCGCTTCTCGGAGAGTGTCTCGAACTCTTCGCCGGCGCTTACGGAGCTCGAAAAGGCGGCGGATCCGCGAGCGGAGCCGTCGCCGCGATCTTTGGCGCGATCGTCGGTGCGCTCGTCGGAGTCCCCTTCCTCTTTCCCTTCGGCTCTTTGATGCTGGCCATGCTTTTCGCGGGCGCCGCGACCATCACGGTTGAACGCTTTGTGCATCGCAAGCGATGGGAAGAATCGAATCGCGCAGGCTTTGGCGCTGCGCTCGGTCGCGGACTTGCGACCGTCGCCAAATTGATCTGTTGCGTTGCCGTCGGCGCCGTATTCACGATCGCCGTGATCAACGACTGAGGACCCGCGTTCTCAATGATCGCGCGAAATCACAGCGTCCGCCATCGCCGTCAACATCGACGCCGCCGGACTCGGCGTAAGCGTGGCGATCGCCTGTCGAGCGGCGTTCACGAGTTCGCGAGCGACCCCTCTTGAGTACGAAAGACTATCGGTCGCGCGCAACGCCTCGACGACTTCCGCCGCTCGGCCGACATCTTTCGGAGCCTCCGCGAGCGCGAGCAGTGTCTTCGCGCGGCGCGCCTCATCGGCGCGCGAGAGATGGTGGATCAACGGCAGGGTCGCCTTGCCCTTCTCAATGTCTTTCCCGACCGACTTGCCGACGGTTTCCTCACGTCCGGTCAGATCGAGAATGTCATCCTGAATCTGGAAGGCAAGCCCGAGGCTTCGTCCGTATCGGACACATGATTCGACATCGGTCGGCGAAGCGCCGGATGCGACGGCGCCGACTTCACAAGCGCACGCGATCAAGGATGCGGTCTTGCGGTCGAGAATCTCGAAATAGGTCGGTTCATCAAGCGAGTAGTCCTCGCGATGGTGCAGTTGCAACAACTCTCCCTCGCACAAGACGGCGCTGGCGCGCCCCACCGCTCTCGTGAATCGCGGATCATCGAGCGAAGCGCACAACTTGAAACTCGAAGCGATCAGAAAATCACCGAGCATGACCGCGGCTTCGTTCCCATGCAGACGGTTCACCGTCGCGGCGCGCCGACGGACATCGGCCTCATCGAGCACATCATCATGAACCAATGTGGCCATGTGCACCATCTCGACGACCGCACCGAGCACATCATGCACACCGGTGCAAAGCTTTTCAATCGGCGTGCTTCCGGCGAGCGGATGGGCGGCTGCTCCGCATAGCAACACCAGCGAAGGGCGAAGCATCTTCCCGCGATAACGCTCGACGTGAGCGCAGAGCCTGCTGACAGGCGGATAATCGGATGCCAGTGCACCGTCAAAAACGGAGGCGACACGCGCCAATCCCGACGCAAGTGAATCGGCGACCGGCGCCAGTTCCGTCGGGATTTCCATCGCATCCTTCACGGGGGATCCTAGGTCAACGCTCAGCGGAGATGTAGACGATGAACGACGGACCGTCCTCACCTTTCGCACTGGGAGTGAAGATGCCGTTTCCTCCGCCCTTATCGTCATCGCCTTCCCAGTAGACGGTCACATTCCTGAACCCGGCCTCGGTCAACAGCTCTCGAATCTCGGGGATCGTCCACAGGCGCCATTCGTACGTGAAGGCTTTCTTGATCTTGGATTTGTCCTTGAACTCAAAGTGGATGTGACACCTGAGATCATGTGAGATGGGATCGAAATATGCCTGATCCCAGATGTATGTGAAGCCACCCTTGATGCGACGACGCTCGGTCATCGTCTTCATGGACTCCCATCCGCCGTACGCATCGAGGAAGTAGATTCCGTCCTTGACCAGCGACTCGCGCACCTTACGGAAGTAACTCACCAAGGTCTCGCGGGTCTTAAAGACCCAATACGAAAAATTCATCGAAGCAACGATGTCAAAACCGCCCGTTCCCGGACCGGGAGTGAGCACATTTCGCTCCAGCAGAGAGATTCGTGAACGCTGATGTTCATCGAGCTTTGCGATGTTGTGTCCCGCCGCCCATCGCAAAATACCCGGATCAAGATCCAATCCAATGGCTGTATTGGAGCGGCGACGACGAACCCACTCACAGGCCGTGGCCGCGGATGCGCAAAAATCTTCGCGAAACTTCATCGCCCTGCGCCCTCGGAGCTTGAGGAATCGGCGCTCAAGGAAGTCCACCTCCGCCTCCGGGCATTGCACCGCGAGTTCGTAAAGCACCCGGGGGTCGGCATTTCGGGAAGACAGCGGTTTCTTGGCTTTCGGTCGAGTTCGCGGCAATCAACACTCCGTTCCTGCTGGAGAAGTTCACTCATCGAGGGGCGCTTTTCGGCCGATACCCTTCATCCCGCCGTCTTCCCCTATACTTTCACCACGGGAGGGTGAGAGTCCGAGAATCACGGCGTTGGCGTACCGGAGCGATATATGCGTCTCACGATGGTCGGAACAGGATATGTGGGCTTGGTCACCGGCGTGTGCTTTTCGAACACGGGGAATGATGTGACCTGTCTGGATGTTGATGCCCGCAAGATCGAGAAGCTCAAGAACGGCGTTTGTCCGATCTATGAGCCCGGCCTGACCGAGATGATGGAGCGAAACTACGCCGCGGGGCGCCTGAAGTACACGCTCGACAAGAACGAAGCCTACCGCGATGCTGAAATGATCTTCATCTGCGTGGGCACACCGAGCGATGAACGCGGGCACACCGATCTGAAGTACGTGAATGCCGCGGCTGACGACATCGCAGACGTGCTCAAGGCGTTGGGACCGAGCCAGAAGACCAAGGTCATCGTCATGAAGAGCACGGTTCCCGTCGGCACCACGCTGTCGGTTCGTGATCGAATCCGCGCTCGCGTGGGCCCCACGATTCCGTTCAAGGTCGCGGACAATCCGGAGTTCCTCAAGGAAGGCGCGGCGATCGACGACTTCATGAAGCCTGATCGCGTTGTCGTCGGAATCGAGGACGAAACCGTCGGCGAGATGTTCAAGCAGTTGTACGATCCGTTCGTTCGTAACGGGCATCCGATTTATCTGATGGATGTCCCGTCCGCCGAGATGGTGAAGTACTGTGCGAACAACTTCCTGGCAACGAAGATCAGCTTCATCAACGAGATGGCGAATCTGTGCGAAGCCTACGGCGCGGACATCAATCGCGTTCGCGAAGGCATGTGCAGCGACAAACGAATCGGCAACGCATTCCTGTACCCCGGTCTCGGCTACGGCGGCAGTTGCTTCCCGAAGGACACGCTCGCATGCATCATGATGGGCGACAAGTGCGGCATCGAGGCCAAACTCAGCAAGTCCGTTCATGATGTCAACCAGAAGCAGCGCGATCGCTTCTTCGACAAGATGGTTGCGCACTTCGGCGGCAAGACCGGTGTCGGTGGCGGCGCCGCCGGAATGCAGGGAAAGAAGATCGCGTTCTGGGGCATCGCATTCAAGCCCAAGACCGACGACATCCGTGAAGCCCCCGCTTTGACATTGATCCGCAAAGCCAACGGCTACGGAGCGACCTGCGTCGGCTACGACCCGGTCGCGAATGAAAACGCGAAGGCGGAACTCGGCCCGACCGCGGCGATTCTTGACGACATGTACGCGTGCCTCAAAGACGCGGACGCGCTTGTCATCAGCACGGACTGGGACGAGTTCAAGAGCCCGGATTGGGCTCGAGTGAAGAGCCTCATGAAGTCGCCGGTCATCTTCGACGGCCGAAATCTCTATCGATTGGGCGTCATGAAGGAACAAGGCTTCACGTACCACAGTGTCGGCCGTGCGATCGTCAAACCCTGACGCGTATCGGATCGAACGCAAGGCCTAAACTCAGTCCATGCGTCGCTTGGCGGACTGGTACGACTCGCGCATCGTCAACGTGAACGTCAACATTCTGGTGGCGGGCGCTGTCGCATTGATCATCACGATGGGCTTCATGCACACGCTGGAAAAGACCGGACTGCTTGACGCTTTACAACGCGCCGTCGGTCTGCATCGCATGTCGATCGCAGGCCGCGAGATTCATGCCGAGAAACTCGTCGTATCAGGACTGACTCTGATTGTTGATTTGATCGCCGATGTCGCCGTGTATTACGGACTGCACTGGCTGGCCAATCACATGCCTCGCAGCACGCCGCGAAAGCGCAATGGCGCCTACGCCAAGCTCTCGTTCATGCGCGACGCCACGCTGGTGCAGTTTGAGCGCGCACTGATTTCCCCGGTGCTGTATATCGTTGCGCTTGGCATCCAGAACTTCATGCTTCACCGAGGCTTCGGTGTCGCAATAGCGACGGGTGCGGGATTCACCGCGGGCATCCTCCTCAGCCGCGTGTTGCACACCATGTGGATGATTCATGCCGAGCGCATCGGCGGCCGTCATTCGGCGGCGGACATCGTCGGCCCGGACAAGCATCCGCCGGAATCTCCCGTTTGACTTCTCCATGCTTGTGACGGCCGCGCGTCTTGGTTACCCTGATCATCGATGTGCGGAATCGCGGGCATTTATGCGTGCACAACAAGCGGGCTCCCGCTGATACGGGATTCGTGGTTGCGCGTGCTCGATGATGCCATCGCGCATCGCGGACCGGATGGGTCCGGCATCGCGAGATTCGATATCGAATGCAACGATGGGATCAAGGTCGAAGCCGCCTTCGTGCATCGCAGACTGAGCATCATCGATCCGCAGAGCGGGGCTCAGCCGATGACCGTGGACTCCAATGAGGGCAAGCTGACCGTCGCCTTTAACGGCTGCATCTACAACCATCGCGCACTTCGATCCGAACTGCGCGCAGTTGGATGCAACTTCTCATCCGACCACAGCGATACCGAGGTCATCCCATTCGCATGGCGACGATGGCGCGTCGCGGGACTCCGAAAACTCGATGGCATGTTCGCCTTCGCATTGCTCGATCACGCGACCGGCGAACTTGTGCTCGCACGCGATCTTGCCGGCGAGAAGCCGCTCTACTTTCGCGAGTACACAAAGTCAGGCGTTGTCGTGTTCGCAAGTTCGCCCGCGCCGATCTTTCGACTCGACCCTGAAATCACCGCGGCACTCGGCGAAGATCCGTCACCGATCGTGGACTCGAAATCCATCCAATCATGGATCCGGATGGGATGTGCGGAGCACTCGCCGTTTTACGGCATCAGGATGACTCCACCCGGCGCAGTGGACTTTCGCAAGCCGTCATCGGGAAATCGAAGTGAAACTCCATGGACACCCGTCCGAGTCTCTCACTATTCCCGGCCGGTATCCGCGGATCGCACACCTTCACTGGAAGAGTTTGAGCACGCCATCAGCGGCGCAGTTCGATCCAGACTGGAAGCCGATGTGCCCTCGGGGTGCTTTCTTTCCGGCGGCATCGACTCGGCGCTTATCGCTGCGATGGCCGCCAAAGCGGGCTCGCCACTGCCGGCCTTCACCGTCAGAATGCCCGATGCGGACTTCGATGAAAGCGCAGAAGCGGCACAAACGGCGGCAGCACTTGGTTTGCGACATCATGTGTTGGAGTGCGAAGTCGATCCGGTCAGAGATCTTGAAACACTGATCGCACAGACGGGCCTGCCCTTCGCTGACAGTTCCCTGTTGCCGACAATCTGGGTCAGTCGCGCGGCGCGACAACACGTCAAAGTCGCTCTCGGCGGTGACGGCGGCGACGAACTTTTCATGGGGTATGAACGCCATCGCGCCGCGCGCCTGATGGGGCTACTCGGATTGCTCGGACCGACGATCTGCGGGTACGGAGCGAAGCTGCTCGGCGTGGATGCCCCGACTCGCCTTCGCTCCCGCATGGCGCGCCTTTTCTCCGCTGCCATGCATCGAGAGTACAGCGATCTGGTTGCCATCGTCCCCCGCGCGCTCGAACATGCCCCACTGCCGCCGACTGATGCTGTTCCTGAAGAAGCCGACATCCGGGAGTGTGCGCGCGCGTACGACTTCTCGATGTACCTTCCGAACGATCTACTCCGAAAGACCGATTCGGCGTCCATGTCCGTCGCGCTTGAGGTCCGATCCCCTCTGCTTGCTCGCGAGGTCGTCGATCTTGCGCTGGCCTGCCCGGTACGCCACCTCCTTCGCCACGGTCGGAAGTGGATTCTCAAGTCAATCGCTCGAAGGCACCTCCCCGCCGCGATCGTCGATCGGCCCAAGCGCGGTTTCGCGATTCCAATCGGACGCTGGTTGAGAGAGGATTTCGGCGGAATGGGATCCTGTCTGGCAGACATCGTGAGCTCGGGTGATCCATGGCCCTCGAATCTCCTGGGATTGGAGATCAACCATGGAGCGGTGCGAAGCATGTACGATTCGCATATGAACGGATCGAAGGATCACTCCCAGCGTCTGTACGGACTGCTGGTGTTGGCGATTTGGTGTCGACTTCACAAGTCGACAATCACGCAGAACCGGTAAGATCACCGACTGAGGTCAATCTGTGTGGTTGAAAGGCCCGGGCGGCCGATACACCGATGG
>JBKDPX010000169.1:0-1378 GCA_046342165.1 Phycisphaerales bacterium
GCGTATGACAATCGGCGGCCGAGATTGAACATCATCGGTGTTTCCACCGATCCATGTGTTCCGTTTATGACGGGCGTGCCAGAAATCACAATCGAGAGATCACAGCTTCGCGCAAATGTTGCCACATCCCCTTGAAGGGCGAGTGGATTCGACCGATGACACGTCAGGCCGCGGCATGTACGCCGATCCAAGGCGTCCCGGTGTCGGGAGTCACGGCCACGGAGGTTCAGATATGTTCAACACAGCTCAAGCAACACGTCGCGGATTCAGTCTGATTGAATTGGTCATCGTCGTGGTGATCATCGGAATCATCGGAGCGATCGCGATCCCGCGCATGAGCCGCGGCGTTGAAAACGCCGGTGATTCGGCGCTGACCGCGAACCTTTCAGTCTTGCGCAGTGCGATCGATCTGTATCAGAGCGAGCACGGCGGCAAGTTCCCGTCGGCTTCCACGATCACCGAGCAGTTGACGCAGTTCACGGATGATTCCGGAACGGTCTCTGCGAACAAGTCATCGACGCACATCTACGGTCCGTACCTCCGCTCGTTGCCGCCTCTTCCGGTCGGCTCGTCGAAGGGTGCGACGCGTGTCTCGACCTCAGGAGGTTCGAATGTCGGCTGGATTTACAACGAGTCCACCGGCGAGATTCGCGCCAACTGTGATGGCGAGAAGGACGCTCGCGGCCGTGCGTACTCGTCGTATTGATCATCGAATGTGATGTGACGCCCCGCTGAGGAGAGTCATGCAGGCGTTGAAAGACAACCACCCGAAGTTCCTACGACGCGGGAGCCTTCGGGTGGTTGTCGTTTTCCGCGCGTTCTCGCTGATGGAAGTGCTGCTTTGCGCGGCGATACTTGCGATACTTGGCGGTATCGCGGCGCCGCGGATCGCCGAATCGAACGCGCGAGCGCGGGTGAACTCGGCCGCGCAGGCCGCCGCCGCGTTGATTGATCGCATCGCGACTGAAGCTGAGGCTTCCGGTTCATCTCGTGTCATCAGGTTCGGGAACGACGGTGTGATCGAGTCATGCAAGAGAGACGGCTCGGAAGTCCGTCGATTCGATCTTGGTGTCGAAACATGGCGAACGGTCATCACCGGTGCGGATTTCGGCGGTGACGCCGAACTGACGATCGACGGTTTCGGCGAAAGCGATTCCGATGGGTACTTTCTTGTGAGATCGTCCAACTACATCGCACGCGTGGAGTGGACTCGTTCTTCGCGGCAATGTGATGTTCGCGATCTTGCACCGGCGAGGAGTCCATAAGGCATGCAACGCCGCGGATTCAGTCTCGTCGAGACCCTTGTGACCTCCGCGATTCTCGCGGTGATCGCAGGCGCCGTCGCAGGCGTGATGAGTGTCGCCGTTCGCGCTTCGGG
>JBKDPX010000170.1:0-2990 GCA_046342165.1 Phycisphaerales bacterium
CGTCACCAAGTGTGACAAGATCATCGGCTTCCGCGAGTTCTTCGACACCCTGAACGATCCGGTGATGCAGCATCAGATTCTCGGTTGGAGCAATCCCGCACCGCTCGACGAAGCGTTCAAGGCCGATGGCGTCGACAAACATCTTGAGACGGTGCGCCAGCGCCTGCTCAAGCGCCGCATGGGTCTGATGCAGAATCCGATCCACACTTCGGACAAGTTCGCGCGTCGCATCGATCAGGTCGACGAACTCTTCGAACTTCCAGACAACCTCGTACGCATCGCCCCGCGCCTTCGTCTGTACTTGGAGAAGATCTTCGCCGCCGGCGAATGGAGCCCGAAGCCTCTGTTTCTCCGCGGCATCTACTTCACCAGTTCCATGCGCGAAGGCCAGGCGCTCGACGTCAGCCTCGCGCAGGCTCTCGGCGTCGAAGTCGAAAGTCTGCCGGGCGGCGCGGACGAAGATAAGAATCGCGCATATTTCCTTCGCGATCTCTTTTTGGAAAAGATCTTCAAAGAGCGCGGCTTGGTCACGCGTGCGACCAATGTCAGCAAGCAATTGTCCCGCCAGCGTCTCATCGTCACTTCCGTGGTCGCGGCCATGTTGCTCGTCTGCGGACTGTTCATGGTGTCAGGCTACTTCGGATACTCCAAGTCCCTCGGTGAGCCCACCGCCTTCTGGAAAGGCGTCGAGGAACTCTCCGATTCCTCAGGCGGCGTCGCTTCATTCCCGCTGATCGAATCCGATGCTTCGGGCAAAGTTCGCTATGTCGGGCGGGAGGAATTCAACGATCAGGATTTGAAGGATCCGAAGAACGACAACGAAGACGTGACCAATCGTGCGGAGTTGATCGCGGCGACGACCGCGACCGAAGGAATCAGTTCCGACAAGCTTCCGATGATCGCGCGTCCTGTGGGATGGATCACCGGCAGTTCGAGTTCCTTCGAAGAGGAGCAACTCGCTTCGCATCGCGCTTTGGTCGAAGCCAATGTTCTTCAGCCCGTTTTGAGGATCGTGCGATCCAAACTCGCCGTCGAGCGCACGTGGAACATGGAAGACAAAAGGGCCGTGAGCGCACTTGCGGAACTCATCCGTCTGCAGACGTACGCATTCAAGGCGAAGCCCGCGGACCTCATCGTTCTCGAAGCCACGCAGAAGTCGGGAAAGACCGTGAAGAAGGATGAATCGGGACGCGATCACTCGATCAACATCGACGCGCTCTACTCCTACGCGCTCTCGGGTGACGCCGAGGGTTTGGCGGCGTACGAAAATGACCGCGATGTGATCGTCGCCGCGGTGAACAAGGCTTACCCCGTCGGCTATTTCGAGCGCAATCCTCCCGCGGAAGATTGGGCGATCGATGACGGGCTTCGCAGCGGGGCGCTCAAGAGCTTCACGGAGGCGTTGTTCGAATTCAAGTCGTTTCCTTCCAGCCCGTTCGTAAGATTGCAAAACCTTGCGAAATCGATGCTCGAGTTCGCCGCAAAGGAAAACGATCTGCTTCGCACCTCGTTTGTCGCGGACGCCGAAGGCGGTGCGGCACCCAAAGCTCCGGCCACACTCGCGGACTATCAGAGTTTCGAACGCGACTGGTCCGCTCGCTTCGAGGATCTCAAGACGCAGCACGCCATGTGTTCCGAGCAGATCCGCGCTCTTGGCGATGCAGGACGCGATCCGATCAAGCTTGCCAACGAAGAAGGCGGAGTGATCAAGGAGAGTATCGGCCGGGCGTTCAAGGTTCTGATCGATCAGTTGCCCCCGATCGTCGAAAACAAGGAAGAGCCCGAGGGACTGAGCGATCTTCGAAAAGCGCTCGATGAGAGTCTCGTCGCGTTGATCGGTGAAAAGGGAATCGTGCCCAATAAATCCGCGAAGCTCGCGGAGGACATCGCAAAGGTCGCGCCGTATCTGGTGACCGGCACGGAGTCCAATCAAACGGTTTCGCCCGCGTATCAAGCGCGTTTCGAGACGTATCTCGCCGCGGCTGAATTCGTTCAGGAGGCGGCCAAGCCGGCGACGGCCGGGGAGTATCGCGCGTTCGCCGAGCGCGCGGAGGACGTCAAACGCGCGTTTGATGACGCAAAGGACGAAGTCGAACGCCACAGCACCTGGCGCGCCGAGCGTGCGTCGTTGGAGTCCGCCAAGCTCGGCGACGGAGTGGAGAGCAACGCCAAGCCGCACCAGAAGGCGATGCGAATCGCCCTGCGCGCGACGGAGCTGGCGAGACTGCGATTGATGCACGAACAGGCGCGTCTTTACATCGAAGGTTCGCCCGGAAATCTTGAGCAAGCCGTCGCTGCCGTGAACGCGATCGTCTCCTATCGCAAGTTCGCGGCGGTCCGTCAGCCGGCGATTCCGTTGACGAACTTCAGCGACGACTCGACGTTCAGCAATGACTGGCATCCGGCCGCGGCGCAGGCATGGTTGAGGGATTGGGATTCGGTGCGAGGACTTCTGGCCGTCGACGCAAAAGAACGCATGATGGGTTCTGAAGCGTTGAGCGGCGGATTCAGAGATGCCGAAAATGTCGTGAAGTCGTATGTGAGCGCGTACTGCGCCTATTGGGAGCGTCAGGCGCTGGTCGAGGCCATGCCGACTCTGATCTCAGATGACTGGGGAAGCATCAAACTGCCGAATTTCGGCGAGGACATCAACACGGCGTTGAGAGAGATGCAACGACTTTTGCTCGGAACCGAGGAAGCGGGGGACACCGATGTCGGTGCGCTTGAAGCCGTTCCCGACAACATGCGCAAATCCCCGTCTTTCAAGGACACGGAGCAGAAGATTCGCAATGCGTTCAAGGGTTTGGACAACGAGAAGTTCGACGGTGATGCGACCACGACCTTCGGCAAGTGGCGCAATCTGACGAAGAACGATCCGCGTACCGCCGCGCAGACGTTGCTCAGCGAGTTCAAAAGGTCCGACAAGGGAGCGCTTCAATGCAGCTCGTACTACAGGGTGTGCGAGTTGAACGTCGCCTACTGGAACGAGT
>JBKDPX010000171.1:0-11458 GCA_046342165.1 Phycisphaerales bacterium
CACCACCAACTGATCGGGCGTGCGCATATTGGCGGACTGCTGAACATAGAACTGACCGCCCGAAGGACGGGGGTTGCCAACGGGAGCGGGATCGCCCCATGTGCCGCTGTTTTGCTGACCACGGAAGCCACCCGTTGCGTATCCGCCGCCGACATAAGTCGTGTTGTAGCCGAGCGACGGGTGATAGGAAATCGCGGCCTGATAGGACGACGAGTTGTACTCGTTGAATCCGGGACCGCCGCTGAACGGAGTGCTCGAGCCGTCACTCAATCGAGCGCGGAAGTCCGACATGGTGGCCTTGTCGATCTGAATCGCTTCGTGCGGGAAGTAGTTGTTCCCAAGGAAGTGCAGCGGCCATGTCTTGGTGATCGAACCGATCAAACGATTCGCACGATCGAACGGATCCGCGGGGTATTGGCCCCAAACGCTGACCGGCAAGTGATTCCAAGCCCAATGGCATTCGCCCGGGAGGATTCTGTCGCGCATGTCTGTGTAGTACGCAGCCCATGCGGTGGTTTGATTGTGACCAGTCGCCTGCTCCTGCATCGATTTCGCGGCCATCTTGGCCTTACCCATCGCGGGCAGCAAAATTCCGATCAACAGCGCGATGATCGCGATTACCACGAGCAATTCGATCAATGTGAACGCATGCGTTCCGATCTTTCGCCGACGATTCATGCAATCGCTCCGATCTGTATTCGCGCGGAACGAAGAACTCGAACCACGCCGCAGCGCCATCTATGGCCCATTTCACCCGCGATGGCGAACTTGGCCAAAGGGAAGAAACAGTTTCTGCATCAAGAATGTACACCCCATCAGGCCCGAACGCAAGCCTGATATACCCCTGGATTGTCGGTTTTTCGGGCGTGAGAGGATCAGATTCTGGGAACGAGTCCCCAGTTGGAAGATGTGGCCTGATCAGCCCAGCGTCTCATGTCCGAGACTTCGGTCCAACCGAGCATTCTGGCATGGCCATCCAAATGCACGCCGACCGCCTTGCCTTCGTGTCTCAGGCTGACGAACCCGCTGTTGGCTCCCGGGTCGGTCGTGATTGATTCGTAGGCGTTTCGACCCTCTCCCCATCTTCTGCCTTGGCTGAAGGCGAAGACCGGAGGTTCAACGCGGAAGAAGCCCTCGGGTTGACCGACGATCGGAACCTGTGGTTGTGGTTCGGATCGGGCGGAAAAGAATGCAACCACTTCACTCGGCCGGACCGCCGACTCGATTTTCGTCAGATGTGCTCGCCCGAACACGCGCTGGAAGGCGGGGTCAAACATCTGGTTGCGGTCGTTACCGCCGATGAAGTTCACATTCATCGACAACGACGGAAAGAGTGAAATGACATAATCGAAGTTCACGCCGAAACCGGAGTACTCCGCTTCGCGTTCCTTCAAATCGGCAAGTATGCGAACGTCATCGTAGAGACCGCGAAAATCCTGGCCAAGATACGGCGCAATTCTCCATGGGTAGCGCTGAGCGACTTCGTTCGTCAATCGCTCGCCGGATTGATTGACGACCGTCATCGCGCCGTTGACCCACGACAACTTCGCATAGCCGGGAAGAATCTCCGACTTGTTGTCGTTCGTGTACATCACGGTCGCGGCGAGGATTTGACGCGCGGTGTTCAATTCGCGAGTGCGTTTCGCAGCCGCGCGACATTTGGAGAGCGCCGGTACCAACAACCCGATGAGGATCGCAATGATCGCGATCACCACGAGAAGTTCAATCAAGGTGAACCCCGAGCGCGTGTTTGGGCGTTGGAATCGGGCTGCGATCAAATCAAACTCCGTTATTCGGACATGAGACTCAGAAATGCTAGACGGATTCTCTCGACTTTTCGGCTATTCTCGCGTGAAATATGACTACCTTGCAGCAAGACCGTGCGAAAGGGACAGCATGTCGTTCACTCGTCATCTTTTCGTGGGCCTCGGCGCTTTGGGTTTCCTCCAAACGGGTGTTGTCGCACAAACGATCACCGCGAACTACAGCACGCCGAATATCGATCGCTGGATGTATCCGTTCAATTCAAGCCCGGGGGCGGAGGCGAGCGTTTCCGTTTTCGCCGCGCTGAATCAAACGGGCTTCGATGATCGCGATGCGCAATTCCTTCTGGGATGGACCACATCGACGGAGATTCCCTCGGGTCGGGGGGCACGCGGGTATCGAGTCGTAAGTGCGACGGTTCGCGCATTCGTGAGCGCGGGAGATCGCTGGACATACGACAACACCTACGACTCGGTTCGAACCGCGTATCTCACAACGGATCCGGAGTATCTTCCCGATTCCGATGCGGGAGCACCTGTGGAGTTGTGGGCGGTCGGATATCGCGGCGGATTTTCTCTCACCACATTCAACGAAAACAGCGGGTACGCCAATGTCGCTCCCTTCCCGCCACAGGAGGGAGTTCGTAATTGCTACTCGGCCGGAGTGGACGTTGTCGGCAATACTTCGGATGTTTCGCGTCAAGTCGAGTTTCGATTTGATGCAACGCCGTTCGCCGTCGGGCATATTTCATCGCTCTCACCCGGTGCACTTGTTCCCGAGGGTGCAGAGGTCGCGTTTGCATTGAACACCGCTGATGCGGCGATGCAGGCGTATGTCGCACGCTCGCTGAGTGCGGGACGACTGCAGTTCATGATCTCGACGCTGTCGCCGGCATCCGGCGGCCCGGGCGGAGGCACCGGCACGCCGACCTATCCCGCGTTTTACACGAAAGAGAATGCGCTGAGTTCGGCGCTTGGATATCAACCGAAGCTCGATCTTGTGGTGCAACTGACGGATCCGGGCGACTACAACGGCGACGGCGGCGTGGATGGCGATGACATCATCGCGTACTTCGCGGACTGGGATGCATCGAATCCGGCTGCCGATTTCAACTTCGATGGCGGAGTGGACGGAGACGATGTCATCGCGTTCTTCACGGAGTGGGACAACGGGTAAAAGGCAGTCAGATGGAAAACGACCAACGCCGCGGGTTCACCGCGGCGTTTTCGTTTGAATGGGCGCGACAGGGCTCGAACCTGTGACCTCGGCTATGTGACAGCCGCGCTCTAGCCAACTGAGCTACGCGCCCGAGAGGACAGGAGTATATCCGTCGGCTCGGGGTGGTTCTAGGGGCTTTGGTAGGTCGGCATGGGCAAACCATAACACAACCTTGACGCGATCTTGACACACTTTTCCGGCGTGTCACTTAGTCTCTTCGCCGAGAAAAGCCCCTCAGAAGTTGCGGGGGTTCAAGACCTAACGCCGCGAAAGTGGCAGGAGAGACAGACATGCGTCGATTTGTGAGCGGAATCGTGGCCGCATGCGGCCTGGCGACGGCGGCATCAGCCGATGTGCGCCTCAATGAGTTGTTCATCAACCCTCCGGGAACGGACAACGGGCAAGAGTTCTTCGAGCTCGCCGGCCCCGCCGGATCGAGCCTTGCGGGTTACTCGCTGATCTTCATCGAAGGCGATGCGACAGCCGCGGGTTTGATTGACAAGATCATCGATCTGTCATCGTATTCGATCGGCGCGAACGGGCTGTTGCTGTGGCGTGATGCGGTGTCGACGATCGACACATCCACCGCCGCCGGCGTGCAGGGCCCGTCAGCCGGCACCACGGTTGTGAACGTCGACTTCAACCCCGACATTGAGAACGGCACGCAGACCTATCTGCTCGTGCGCTCGTTCACCGGCTCGCTCAACCAGGACTTGGACACCAACAACGACGGCGTGCTCGATCTGACGCCGTGGGCTTCCATCGCGGATGGCATTGCGTTGGTGGAGAACGATGTCGATTCCGGAAACACCGGATACGCGTCGGGTCTGGGCTTCTTCCAGTGGACGAGTCCTGACTTCAACGCCGATGCCTTCATTCGTGGCGTGAACAACGCGTGGTACGCCAGCGATGTGCTCGGCACCAACCCGGGCGGCCCCTACTCCCTCGATGCGACCCGCAACAACAGCGGTCTCAGCAACGCGGGCGACTTTGTGTTGACGCCCGGCGTCGCGAACTCGATTCCGACCCCCGGCACGCTCGCGCTCGTGGGCCTCGCGGGCCTGGTTGCGGGCAAGCGTCGCCGCTAAGAACTTCTCGCGCACTACATTTGTTCAATGCGAACCCGGGTCCCTCGATCCGGGTTTGTCTTTTGATACGCTGTCCGCATGGATAACGGCCGCCGACATGGTCTGGATTTTCTTCGCGCGACGATGATGCTCCTCGGCGTCGTTCTTCACGCGGCGGCGAGCTTTATTCCCGGCGAACCCGATGCGTCGTGGCCATATCGCGATCCCCAACGCAATCTGCTCTTTGGAATCGCGGCTGTGCTCATCCACATGTTTCGCATGCCTGCGTTTTATGTGCTCGCCGGTTTCTTCGTCGCGCAGAGCATTGACGCAAAGGGCGCATCGCGAGTCCTGCGGGATCGCACGACTCGGATCCTCCTTCCGTTGACCATCGGTTGGGTGCTGCTGTTCCCGCTTGTCAAAGGTGCTTTCGTGTTCGGCGTGGCTCAGATGGCGAATGCAAAACCCGAGGATGCGCTTTCGCTGGCGATCCGAACCGCGACGCAATGGACCGAACCGCATCCGATGCACTTGTGGTTTCTTTGGTACCTGTGGCTCTTTGTTGCCTCCTACATCGCGATGAAGTATCTGGCGGCGCGGCTGATGCCCACCTCGGTTTCCCACCGCTGGAATCAGTTGGTCAACGGGGTGATTCGTCTTGAGCGACCGTTCGTGCCGAGCCCGCTGCTTGTCGTTGCGACTTTTCTGGTGATCCTGCACATGAAGATGCCGGGGATCGACACCCCCGGATCGTTCATTCCTGATATGGGAATCTTCGCGTGTTACTTCGTGTTCTTCTGGCTCGGCACACGGCTCCATGTTCTGCGGGAGATCCTGCCGGAACTGCAAAACACAGCCGGCCGTCGACTTTGGCGCGCGGCGTTTTTCATGCTGATCTACATCATCGCGTGCATCGTGTGGTTCGACGGACTGACGAAGACGGGATCAGCGCCTTACGGAGCGTTTATCGTCGCACAGGCGGCGCTGTCGCTGGCGATCTGGCCGCTTATTCTCGGCGGGGCCGGACTTGCGGAGCGTTGGATCTCTCGGGAGATTGCGCCGATCCGCTATCTCTCCGACAGTGCATATTGGGTTTACCTGATGCACTTGCCTTTGTGCATCGGCATCGCCGTGCTCCTTCGTCATGCTCCGTATTCAGCGCTCACCAAGTGCGGCATCACCATCGGCGCAACGATCACCGTTTGTCTGCTGACCTACGAAGCGGCTCGCAGGGTGATTCCTGCAGGCGCAAAGCACTGACCTGCCCGGATGAACGAATCTTGATGAACGAATCTTTGTTCGTGCTGACATCCCGCGCCCTCGGGTCGGGCACAATCCTAAACTTCGGGCATGTCCATCGCTTCTTCACCCGCCGCCGCGTTCGCCTCCATTGATCACGACGCCCCCGCTCCCGAGAGTGTGAAGGTCGAGATCAAAGCGCGATACGGTCATTTCATCAACGGCGAGTTCGTCGAACCCAAGTCTTCCAAGAAGGGCGCGTACTTCGAAACGATCAATCCGGCCAACGAAAAGCCGCTGGCACAGATCGCACAAGGCACTGAGTCGGATATCGACAACGCTGTCGCCGCGGCGAGCAAAGCACAATCCAAGTGGGCGAAACTTCCGGCGACGGAACGCGCGAAGTTTTTGTTTCGAATCGCGCGCAGAATCCAAGAGCGAGCGAGAGAGCTTGCCGTAGTTGAAACGCTCGACAGCGGCAAGCCGATCAAGGAGTCGCGGGACTTTGACGTCCCCACTGCCGCGGCGCACTTCTTCTATCACGCGGGCTGGGCTGACAAGTTGGAATATGCGTTCCCGGGAATGGATCCGAAACCCGTGGGCGTATGCGGCCAGATTATTCCTTGGAACTTTCCGCTGTTGATGGCGGCATGGAAGATCGCGCCGGCGTTGGCCTGCGGCAACACGGTGGTGCTGAAGCCTGCGGAAACAACTCCGCTGACGGCGTTGTTCCTCGCCGACATTCTGCGAGAAGTCGATTTGCCTCCCGGTGTCGTGAACATCGTGACCGGCGACGGCGCTACGGGTGCGGCCTTGGTGGCACACGCCGGCGTGAAGAAGATCGCGTTCACGGGGTCGACCGAGATCGGCAAGAAGATCGCGGCGGCGGTTGCGAGCACGAACAAGCGGTTGACGCTGGAACTCGGCGGCAAGAGTCCCCACATCATCTTCGAGGATGCAAGCCTGAATCAAGCGATTGAAGGAATCATCAGCGGCATCTACTTCAATCAGGGCGAAGTCTGTTGCGCCGGATCGCGGCTGTTCGTGCAGGAGTCCGTGCTGGAGGAAGTGATCGCAAAACTCGAGTTGCGCATGAAAAGTCTGCGGATGGGCGATCCGATGGACAAGAACACCGACATCGGCGCGATCAACAACAAGCCGCAGGTGGAGCGAATCAAGCACTTCGTGAACATCGGGCGCGAGGAAGGCGCATCGATGATCGGGTGTGCCGGTGATCCGACGGACAATTCAGCGATGGGCGGCAAGGGCTTTTGGTGTCGGCCTTGTGCGTTTACGAATGTTCAACCTTCGCACACGATCGCGCGCGATGAGATTTTCGGCCCCGTCTTGAGCGTGATGAGCTTTCGCACGCCTGAAGAGGCAATCACTCGGGCCAACAACAGCGCCTATGGACTGGCGGCAGGCGTGTGGACGGATAAGGGCTCGAAGATCTTCGATATCGCGCGCAAACTCAAAGCCGGCGTGGTGTGGCTCAACACATACAACAAGTTCGACCCCGCAAGCCCCTTCGGAGGATTCAAAGAATCCGGTTTCGGCCGCGAGGGCGGCGTGCAGGGGTTGAGAGGTTATGTGGTTTGAAAGCGGATGGGGAATGGGGAACAGGCGAGAGGACATCGCTATGTCCGCATCTGCCGATTTCACGGACTCCCCCTCTGCTCCCATTGCCCGTAGCCACATTTCCATTGCCCTCCGACTTCAGTATGTCTCCTCGCGCCTGTCTCGATAGAACTGCCAAACGCGGCGGACTTCTTCGATTTGATTCAGATCGAGGTCAGCGATGAGGAGTTCATCGTTCGTGCGCGAGGCTTGGGCGATGGTCTGGCCGCGAGGATCGCAGAAATAGGAACTGCCGTAGAACTCTCCGATGTTCCATGGCGCTTCCACACCTACGCGATTGATGGCGCCGACGAAATACTGATTGGCGACGGCGTGCGCCGGCTGTTCGATCTTCCAGAGGTATTCCGAGAGCCCGGCTACGGTGGCGCTGGGATTGAAGACGATCTGTGCACCGTTGAGTCCGAGCTTGCGTGCGCCTTCCGGAAAGTGTCGGTCATAACAAATGTACACACCGATCTTCGCGAATCCGAGATCGAACACGGGATAGCCGAGATCGCCGGGCTTGAAATAGAACTTTTCCCAGAAGCCCGGGAGACATTGCGGCAAGTGGTTCTTGCGATAGACACCGACGAGTCGGCCTTTCTCATCGATCAGCGCGGCGGAGTTGTAATACACGCCGTCCATGACGCGTTCCATGATCGGAATCACGATCGCAATCGAGCGGGATTTCGCGATGGATGCGAATCGGCTCACCGTCTTACCTAAACCGGCGCCGTCTTTGATCGGCTCGCCGGCGTCATACCAACGCAGGGATTGCTCCGCAGCGAAATACGGTGCGTTACAGAGCTCCTGCAAGCACACGATTTGAACGCCTTGATCCGCAGCCTTCAGGACGAACTGTTCGCATTTGTCGAGCAGATGGGATTTCAGGCGCTCGATGGGTTCGAGCGCTGAGAGTTCGCATCGGGTTTGTATGAGTCCGGCACGGACGAAGTTGTTCATGGATGATCTCAACGACGAACGACGAAATCGTCCTCGGAAGTGATAACCGGAATCTCTCCGAGATCGGTGGAGCGCAACATGCCTTCCATGCGCTTGGCGATCAGTTCGAGCAGGCGGTCGATGTCAGGGGACGTGCCTTGGATCTCGGCACAGACGGTTCCATCGGGTTCGTTGCGAACCCAGCCCGTCAATGCCAGGGCGTGGGCGAATGTCCGGGTGGTGGCGCGGAAGCCCACCCCCTGAACATGGCCGCTGAAGATCACCCTGACCCGTCTCAATGCGTGGCCTCCGAGAAACGCGCGGACATGAGTTTAGAGGGTCCGAGCGGGTTCGGAAAATCCGGGGATTGGTTTGCCCGATCCCGGGCATGGGCTACCTTATGGGAGCCTGACGGCCGCGCTCACTTACGGATCCCCCGAACGCCCTTCGCGGCGAACATTCGGCAAGCGGATGACCCAATCTCGAGCGCCTGCCGTGCGACGACCGGAGTAACCGACACCTTGACGGGTGCGGCGTGACATTTGAAGGTCTGCACAGCGCAGTGCGATGAGGTTCAATCACCATCAGGACGGGGCCAGGTGACAGCGGTGAAGCAGTTCAGCTCAGACAGAGACGATGTGATTCGCGTTCTCGATGCCGCGCGCATCGAGGAAGTGGTCAGTGATTACAGGAAGTTGATTCCCTCGGGCAAGGAGTTCAAATGTCTTTGTCCGTTCCATGACGACAAGAACCCCTCGATGTACGTGGTTCCCCACAAGCAGATTTTCAAATGCTTCGTGTGCGACGCCAAAGGGGATGTCATCACGTTCGTCCAACGCCATCTGCGACTCGACTTTCCTGAGGCACTCGCGTGGCTCGCGCAGAAGTACAACATCGAACTGAAACCCCGAAGATCAGCCGGGACTGATGGGCACTCCCCGACGGTTTCGCGGCAGTCGCTCACGGATGCGACGACGATGGCTGCGCGTCTGTATCAAAATCTGTTGGCCGATCCCGTGCGCGGCAAGGTCGCTCGCGAGATGATCAACAGTCGAGGCATTACGCCACACATTGCGGAACGCTTCATGCTTGGCGCGAGTGAAGATGCATGGGACACTCTGACGCAACATGCGACGCAATCGAAGATCGAACCGCAGGTCATGCTCGAAGCCGGATTGATCAAGCCGAAAAATCATGGAGGCTTTTACGATGTATTCTGCAATCGTTTGATGTTCCCGATTCAGGATCTGCTCGGCAGAGTGATCGCGTTCGGAGCTCGTCGACTCAATGAAGAGGAAAAGGCGAAGTACATCAACAGTCCCGAATCGAAGCTCTTCAACAAGAGCGCGACGCTGTACGCGCTGAATCATGCGTCTCGCGAGATTCAACGAACAAAGACCGCCATCATCACCGAAGGATACATGGACACCATTGCGTGTCATCAGGCGGGCGTTGAGAACGTTGTCGCCGTTCTCGGCACGGGACTGACGCAACAACACGCCTCCATTCTGACGAAACACTGCTCCACGGTTGTCCTGTTATTCGATGGCGATGAGGCGGGCCAGCGCGCCGCGGATCGGACCTTCCCGATTTTCTTCGATGTAGCGATCGATGTGAAGGTCGCGACGCTTTCGAAGTTCACGGACGCGAAGGATCCGGACGAACTTTTAAAGCGCCCGGAGGGTCGCGAGATCTTTGACCGAATGATCGCGGAGTCCGAGGACATCATCAGCTACAGGTTCGCCAGGATCAGGTCGGAACTCAAAGACGCCGGAACCGCCGAAATCTCCAAGAGGATCAATCAGGAGATTGCGACTCTGGTGGACCTCGGGCTGGGCAAGGTGGAACCCGTGCGCCGCGAGTTGTTGATCAGGCACCTCGCGAAGGTCGCGGACATCAAGGTTTCGGTGATTGAGCGCGCGATCCCAACGGGACGAAGCCCACGCGACTTTAAACAAGACGCCGCGCCGAGCAGTTCTGAAGATGCGAAGCGAAAGATCACAACGAACGAGTTGATTCTGGGTTGCTTGATCTCACAGGGAAGTCTGTGGGAATCGATCCGAATGGAGGACCAAGCCGCGATCGCGCCGGATTCATTTGAGCAGCCGCGAGCGAGGGCCCTCGCGGAGATTTTTCGCAATCTGATTGACGACGGTCAGACCATTTCCATGAGTTCGATCAACAGATACACCGACGACAGCACGATTCGCGATTACGCCGTCGATTTGATGGCCCACATGATCGGATTTGAGAAAAATGGCGATCTCACGGACTATTTCAGAGATTGCATCTCGGATTTTCACCGTCGTTCAGCGACGCGCGTTACAACGCAGGATCCCGTCGAACGATTCAACCAACTGCGCGAGCACTCGAAGATGACCGGCGTCGACAGACGCAAATTCCCGCGCCTAAAGTGATTTCAGCGAACAGGAGTTCGATGTGTTCCACGATTTGAATCCCGCCATCGAAGACTTGTTAGACATCGGACGCAAGCGTTCTTGGCTGAGCTATGAGGAGCTCAACAACACGTTGCCCGACGAGATGGTCGACCCCGATCGATTGCATGAGCTGCTGATCCTGATCGATCGCCACTGCATCGAAATGGTTGACGAACTCGAGTATCGCGCAAGACTCCATCGCGAATCACTCGAACGAGGCGAGATCGCCGGAGCCGGGCTTGCCGCGCTGCCGAGTGTTTTCCGCGCGATGAGCGTGGACGGCGGTGAGCGGTCGGGCGAGGCCGCGAGTCTTCGCAAGCGAATGAGTTCGACGGGCGATGCGGACGAGTCCAAGGACACCGAACAGGTGCAGCTCGAACGCGAGATCGCCGAAGTGGTTGCGGAAGAGACATCGGGCAAACGACTTGACGATCCGATCAGGATGTACCTGTCACAGATGGGTTCCATTCCGCTGCTGACGCGTGAAGAGGAAATCCGGCTGGCGAAAAAGGTGGAGGTCACAAGGATGATCTTCCGCCGACGGGCGCTGCAGAGCGATTACGTGATTTCGCAGGCTGTTGAGATCCTTCGGCAGGTTGCCAAGGGCGAACTCCCTTTTGATCGGACGATGCGCGTTTCGACCGCGGAGACCAACGCACGCGAGAAGATTTCCAAGCGAATTCCGGGGAACATCAAGACGCTGGAAGCGCTCCTTGCCGCGAATCGCAGTGACTGGGACTCGTTCATCGCCTGCACGAAGGCGAAGGACGAGGACGCGGCGCTCAAGATCAAAGATCGAATTCGCGCTCGACGCTGTCGCATGGCGGCGCTGACTGAGGAACTGAGTCTTCGAACCGGAAGAATCATCCCGCTGATGCGCAAACTTCGTTCGATCGCCAAGAAGATGGCGGAACTTGATTCGGAACTCCGCCGCGCGGCGAATCCGGGAAAGACTCCGCAGCGCGGCAAGCGAGGCAAGCCGGTACGCCACTACGAACCCGAGGATCTCGCGGTCATGCGCGAAGAACTCGAAGGGTTGCGAAGCTTGGTCTTGGAAGATCCCTCGGAATTGCAAAAGCGCGTGCGTGAACTCAGCGTTGTGTTTTGGGAGTATGAGCAAGCCAAGCGAGATCTGTCAGGCGGCAACCTGAGACTGGTGGTGTCGATCGCCAA
>JBKDPX010000172.1:0-2797 GCA_046342165.1 Phycisphaerales bacterium
CGCGACTCCTGTTGATTCGTTTCTCACGATCAAGGGATCCGCTGCCGGGTCAAGGAAGGCGAATACGGAACCTTGAGTCGAATTGCTTCCAATGGTGTCTCTCGCCAAAGAGCTCAGCGCGATCGTGCCATCAATTGCGACTGCGTCACCGAAGAATATTTCCGTCGATGTGACTCCCGGGACCACCAACTGCGTCTGCTGGGTCCAAGTCGTGCCGGATCGAGTGAAGATATAGGCCGAACCCTGATCCGAATTCACAACGTCATCGTTGGGGGCGCCGACGATCACGGTGTTGTTCGAGATCGCGACCGCGAAGCCAAATGAATCGCCTGCAGAACCTCCGATTGCAGTCAATTGCGCCTGTTGCGACCAATTCGGACCGGAGCCCGTAAACACATACGCGGCGCCTTGATTGCTGTTCGCGCCGATGTCACGGCCATTCGCGCCCACGATGATTGTTCCGTTATTCACACCGACCGAACGGCCGAACAGATCCGAAGCGGCACCGTCCGATGCCGTGATCTGCGTCTGCTCGGGCCAGAGCGTGCCCGACTGTCGGTAGACGTACACAGATCCCGCAGCGGCGTTGGCTCCGACGTCATCGAACATTGAGCCAACGACTGCTGTGTCACCCGAGACCGCGACTGATGTTCCGAAAATGTCGCCGGATTCTCCGTCGGATGCGACCACCTTCGCCTGCTGGGTCCATGTGGTGCCCGAGCGAGAGAAGACGTAGGCGGAGCCTTGATCGGTGTTCGTGCCGACATCATCGCTTGGTGCACCCACGATGGCGATGTCGCCTGCGATTCCCGAGGTGAAATCCACTGCTCTGCCGAAACCGTCCGACGCCGCGCCGTCTGATGCGGTCAATTTAGCCTGTTGAGCCCAGGCTGTTCCGGTGCGCAGGAAGACGTAGGCGGAGCCTTGGTCAACGTTCGCACCGACATCATCTAATCTTGCACCAACGATCACGGTGTTTCCCGTGATGCCCACAGAGGTGCCGAATGAATCTGACGCCGCGCCGTCGGAAGCCACGAGCTTGGCTTGCTGACTCCACGAGAGACCGGAGCGAACGAAGATGTACGCGGCGCCTTGGTTCGCGTTCGCGCCGACATCGGCGGAGGCCACTCCGACAACCGCGGTATCACCTGAAATTGCAATCGCATTTCCGAAGAAATCCGAGGCTGCGCCATCGGCTGCGATCAACTGGAAGTCAGGAGCCAACCACTTGGATCCCACGCGCGAAATCACCCATGCGGAGCCCTGATCCGAGTTGGCGCCCTGATCGTCGAGCATCGCTGAGACAACCGCGAGATCGCCTGACAGCGCGACGGCGCCCCCGTACTGATCATTCGCCGCGGCGTCCGGCGCGGTGACCTGGGCCTGTAGTGTCCATGTCGTTCCGCTTCGGGCGAAGATATGCACGGAGCCCTGGTTGGCGTTGGCACCGATGTCGTCACCGAGTGCGCTCACCATGACGGTGTCGCCAAAGATGGCAACGGTGCGGCCGAAGACATCGTCCGCAGCACCGTCAGCTGAACTCAACTGCGCCTGCTGAGTCCAAGTCGTACCACTGCGCGTGAAGACAACGGCGGAGCCTTGGTTGGCGTTGGCGCCGACGTCATCGAGATCCGCACCGACGACGGCGGTATCACCGAACACGGAGACCGCCGCGCCGAACTGATCGCTCGCCAAGCCGCCGGCCATGACAAGTTGCGCCTCTTGAGTCCAGGTCGTGCCACTGCGCGTGAAGACATAGGCTGAACCTTGATTCAGTACCGCGCCGACGTCGTCGAAGATCGCCCCGATGACCGCGGTATCTCCGGACAGCGACACCGAGTTCGCGAAGACGTCGCTTGCGAGACCGTCGGCGGCGATCAGTTGCGCTTGCTGGGTCCACGTCGTGCCCCTGCGCGTGAACACATAGGCGGAACCTTGATCCGTCTTTCCGCTCACATCGTCGCGGCTTGCGCCGACGAGTACAGTTTCACCATCGATCGAAACCGAATTGCCGAACTGATCCGACGCGGCGCCGCCGGACGCGAACAGTTGGGCCTGCTGAGTCCACGTCGTGCCACTCCGCGTGAATACGTAAGCGGAGCCTTGATTGGTGCCCACGAGTCCGATGTCGTCAAAGGGGACGCCGACGACGATCGTGTCACGAGAGATCGCAACTGAACTTCCGAATTGATCGCCACCGGCAACACCGGCTCCGGCCAGCGTCGCTTCGAAGAGCCATGTGTTACCCGTCCAGCGATAGACGTGCGCGGAGCCTTGATCAACGTTAGCGCCGATATCGTCGAGCGCCGAACCGACGACCATGGTGTCACCGTCAATCGCGACGGATTGACCGAATCGGTCGTTTGCGGCGCCTGCCGGATGAAGCACCTGCACCGGCGTCGCACGCTGGGCCGAAGCGACCGCCGCGAGCGAACCGAAGACCACAACGACGAGTTGACGAATGTTCATGCAATCTCTCCTCAGCACGAACTTCATCCTACCAGATTTTGCGCAAAGCTCAATGGCGAGAGCGATGCTCGTCGCCCGATAATCGCAGATGTTTTCAGCAAACGAGGATCAGCAGGATCGAGCGCGGGCGGGACTCCCGAGAGCGGTGTAAAGCGAAAAACGAAAAATGAAAAGCGAAAATACGGAGACCGCGATCTCTTTATTTTCGTTTTTCATTTTTCGCTTTTCGCTTTCCTCAAACCCCGTACACCGCTTGGGCCTTCGCGCGCAGATGGCGAAGGAGCGGTTCGGCGCTGAGGTCTTTGCCGGTGACTTTGCGGCAGAGCTC
>JBKDPX010000173.1:0-3131 GCA_046342165.1 Phycisphaerales bacterium
TTTGTCGAGTCATCCGTCGGCTCGATGTTGAGGTGCTTGAGTCGAGCGACGTGATCCGCGGCGAGACCGATCTGGCGTTCCTCGGTCTTCCCGCCGGAGCGGCTGACTTCCTGCGCCTTGAGTTGTTCGGCTTCGAATCCCGCGCGATCGACCGTCAGTCCACGCTCGGAGGCCATGAGTTCGGTGAGATCCAGCGGGAAGCCGTACGTGTCGTAGAGCTTGAATGCCTCCACGCCCGGAATGACATTGCCGGACTTCGCGGCATCGGCGGCGACACCCTCGAACAACTTGATGCCGCGATCGAGCGTGCGCCCGAACGATTCCTCTTCTTCGAGAATGATCGCCGCGACCTTTGCGGGATCTTTCCGAAGTTCGGGGAACGCATCACCGAATCGCTCGACAACCACGGGCACCAACTGGGAGAAGAATCCGTTTCGCGCGTTGAGCATTTGGCGGCCGTAGCGAACCGCGCGCCGAAGGATGCGACGAAGGACATAACCTCGGCCGACATTACTGGGCATTGCGCCATCGGTGATCGCGAAAGTCAGCGTGCGAACATGATCCGCGATGACGCGATAGGCGGTATCGATGTTGTCCTTGTCGGCGTCACCGAGTCGCCCCATGTAAGAACGCGCGCCGGTGAGTCGCTCGATCGATGCGAAAATAGGAGCGAATACATCGGTGTCGTAGTTGCTTCGGACATTCTGCAACACGCTGACGAGACGCTCGAGCCCCATGCCGGTATCAACGTGCTTGGCGGGCAAAGGCTTGAGAGAACCGTCAGACTCGCGATTGAATTGGATGAAGACATTGTTCCAGATTTCGATGACGTCAGGATCGCTCGTGTTCACGAGGTTCGCGGCGTTACGGTCTCCGATGCGATCGTAGTGAATCTCCGTACAAGGACCGCACGGACCCGTATCACCCATTTCCCAGAAGTTGTCCTTCATGTTGCCCGGAATGACATGATCTGCGGGCAGAAACTGAAGCCACAACTGACGCGTCTCTTCGTCGGGAGGGAGGCCGAGTTTCGGATTACCTTCGAAGTAGGTCGCGTACAGCCGATCGCGCGAGATACCGAAGACCTTGGTCAACAACTCGAACGACCACTCCACCGCTTCTTTCTTGAAGTAGTCACCGAACGACCAGTTGCCGAGCATTTCGAAGAAGGTGTGGTGATAGGTGTCCTTGCCTACATCTTCGAGGTCGTTGTGTTTGCCGCCGGCGCGGATGCACTTCTGGCTGTTCACGGCGAGGCGCATCTTCCCCATGTCCGTCTTCGGGTCGACAGTGCCGAGGAAGATCGGCTTGAACTGGTTCATGCCGGCGTTGGTGAACAGCAACGTCGGATCGTCGAGCGGCACGCTCGGGGAACTGGGGATGAACGAGTGCGACTGCTTGTGAGCGAAGTACTCGATGAATGTTCGGCGGATCTGTTCGGTCGACCAATGCATGACGAAAAACTCCTCTGGGCCGCGGAGTGTAGGTGAACCTCAACATTCGATTCGACCGCTCAACGAGGCCCCTTGCGGCGCGAGTCCGATCCGGACTGCGTTTTGCCGCCCTGAGCCTTCCATTCGGTCAGACCGCCCGCAAAGAGATAGATATCACCGCTGTATCCGTTGGCGATCAGTCGCTTACTCAGCGCTTTGGCGGTTGCCGAGCCCGGGTCATTCCCGTACACCACGATCTTCTCGTAAGCATCAAGCGCCGCATCGGGGGATCGATCAATCGGCACCATCGGGAGGGTCAAATGCCACGCACCGGCAATATGCTCCGCTTCATATTCGGCTTTCGGGCGGGGATCGACGAGCACCACCAACAAGGCTTCCGAATCGATCTCCGCGGTCTTCAGCCATTTTTGAACATCTGATCCGGTTGTCACCTTGATGTTCTTGTCCGTAACGGATTGGGTGCACCCTCCGAGCAGCACAACACCGAGAAGGGCAACCAGAATCGGCATGATGCTACGATTCAGGCAAGATGTCGTATGTTCGTTCGTTGTTCTGGGCATACTCAGAAGCATACACGGGTGGACGGCCCCGGATCATCGGATCGGAAATGAACATGCAAATGCCGACAAGAATGCAAATATTCGCGATCTGCGCCGCGACGCTGATTCCGGTGTCGCTTTATGCACAGGAAGAGCGGGCAAACCGGGCGACTGCGAAACTGGTCAAAGAACTGACCCAGGCGGAACCGGGCAGGACGATGTGGCTCGGCGTTCAATTCAAGATGGACGACGGCTGGCATCTCTACTGGCCGGGCCGAAACGACACCGGTATCGCACCGGAGTTTAAGGTGACCCTGCCCGATGGTTGGACGCTCGGCAAAGCACGCTGGTCGGCGCCGCAGCGACATGTCTCCGCCGGAAACATCGTCGACTACACCTACGACAAAGAAATGATGGTGCTCTTTCCGTTGGAAGTTCCCGCCAATGTCGCCGTCGGCGAAATCGCCGAGGTCTCGATGGATGCCTCGTGGCTTGTGTGCAATGACACATGCATTCCTGAGAAGCAGGCTCTGAAAACCCAGATCCGAGTCGGAGTCGTCGGCGGATCGAAACCGGTCGCCACTCAAGTCGATTCCTTTGCCAAGGCACGCGCCGCCCAACCTCGCCCCATCTCCGAAGCCACCGGGAACCTCATCACCTCCATCAAGGACGGTGCGCTGTTGATCACCGCGCCGGGGTGCACACGAATTGAATTCATGCCGTCGATCGAGAGCGTTCCGCTTGCGAACGCATCGGCGGAGGGTGCAATTGACGCGGACACGCTTTCCGCCGACTTGGGTGAGCCGGACGCGGGTTCCCACGGCGTTTCAGGGATTGTTGCGTTGTATCGCGGCGGAAAACGCGAGACATACTGGTTGGACCTTTCCGTGCATGATGATGTGCGGTTGAAGGACGCTCCGGAGGCGAAGCCTGCGGAAGCGGACGAGAAGTGAATCTTGCGGAGGGAAGCCTGCGAATCCTGCAGGCAATCAAGGGTCGGTGACCTTCAGAAAGGAAATGATATGAAAACGAATCTCATGTTTGCGGCATTGAATACGGGAGTGATGGCATTCAACTGCGCAGCGCTGGCGCAAGAGAAGTCCAAGACGAAGACTACCGAGACGGGCGAGCAGCGCCA
>JBKDPX010000174.1:0-2803 GCA_046342165.1 Phycisphaerales bacterium
TCAATCGTGATGCCCGGCGTGATCGAAGCGAATGAACTGAGGCAAACGCTCGAAGCACACAAGATCGATATCGTCGCGCTCGCGGGATATCTCAAATTCGTGCATGTTCCGCAGGGATACGAAGGCCGCATCGTGAACATCCATCCCGCACTGCTTCCCAAGTACGGCGGCAAAGGGATGTACGGTCACCGCGTGCACGAAGCGGTGGTGAGCGCCAAGGAGCGGATGTCAGGCTGTACGGTGCATCTCGTGGACGGTGAGTACGACCACGGCACCATCCTGCTGCAACGAACGTGCGCCGTACGAACCGACGATACCGCGGAATCACTGGCCGCGCGCGTGTTCGAGCAGGAAACCCTCGCGTATCCGCAGGCCCTGCGACTGCTTCTCGCATCCCTCGGCACGCGATGACCGTATCGATAGCCATGCGCCGCCTCGCGCTCATCCTCTTGATGCTCACGCTCGCGATCAACGTCGAGTGCGTGCGCGCACAGGATCGCCCGGAGGAACCGGGCAAGATCAAGAGTTTGGAAGCAGAGACCGCCGCCGCGTTTGATCGCAAGGATTTCGAGCGCGCGGAGGATTTGTTACGCAAGCACATCGAAGTCGAACCCGGCAACTTCGTGTTGTACTACAACCTCGCATGCGCGCGAGCGATGCGCGGGGATCCGAAGGACGCCGCGGCGTGGCTTGAGAAAGCCGTGGAGCACGGGTTTTCGGATCTGGTGCACATGGAACGCGACGCGATGCTCGATTCGGTGCGACCGGAACCGGCGTATCGCCGCATGGTCGAGAACTGGAGCGTGATTCTCGACGCCAGACGCGACGCGAATCTCAAGGCGATCGAAGCGAAGTACGGCAAAGGCTACACGACGACGGCGGATCAAGCGCTTCGGTTGAACTATCGAAGCGCGTTCGAGGCGACGACGTTCGAAAAGGCGAAAGCGGAACTCACCGCGATCGCGACATGGTGCGATGAGTCGATCATGCCGGGCATCTTGAGCGGCGAAGCGCATGACGCGTGGGTGACGGTGATCCTGCCGACGAGAGACGATTACGTCGATTGGATCGTGGCGCGATACGGCGCCGACGCGGCGGGCGGCGTGTCGATGGTCGGCGGCGCGTATCTGCATGACGACAAGATGTTGATCGCGATGGATCTGGGCGCGACGCTTCGACATGAGTTTTTGCACATATTACATTGGCGTTCGATGACGCGGTTGTCTCAGCGCCATCCCATCTGGGTGATGGAAGGACTCTGCTCATTGTCCGAGGACATCGACATGGATGCGGAGGGGAAGGTCAAGCCCGCGATCAGTTGGCGGACCAACATGGCCAAGCGCATGGCCAAAGCGGGCGCGATCCGCAAGATCGAGGAGTTCGCCGGCATGCCCCACAACCGGTTTACGGGCACGCGGCCGTTGGCCAACTACGCGCAGGCGCGCGCGATCTTTCTGATGCTCGAGCGCAAGGGGTTGCTCAAATCATGGTACGAGTCGTACACCAAGACCTTCCGCGAGGATGAGTCCGGACTGCAAGCTCTGCTCGCCGTGACGCAGACGGACGCGAAGGGCTTTGATCGCATGTTCAAGCAGTGGCTGAATGAACTGCCTGCGGTGCCGGAGGAGATCAAGCCGGGCATGGCGAGTCTGGGGGTTGAGGTCAACCCCGGCGAAGGGGACGGGGTTGAGATCACGACGGTGACAAGGTCGCGGCGGGAACTTGCGGATCTTCGGATCGGCGATGTGATGACGGCGCTGAACGGGAAGCCGGTGCGGGATATCGCGGAACTGGTGCGGGTGCTTTCGTCGATGGCGCCCGGGGAGACGGTGACGGTGTCCTACAGGCGGGGGAAAAAGACGGGTGAGACTTCGGTTGTTTTGATCGCGAAAGAAAAGGAACGTCGCTAGAGGCATGACACCCGAGGGTGTCGGGGTGTATGCTCCCCCACCATGAGCAATCCGACCGGCCACATCGAGACCAAGCCCGCCTCGAACCCCATCACCAAGGCGATGCCCGAAGGGCCGATGCGTGACGTGATGGGCGGCGCGGCACGCCAGGAAATCAAGGTGCTCGATCACGGGTTCATCGCGCTGGTGGACACGATGCCTCGATTGGTTCCCGAGGGAACGACGGCGGATCAGGCGATCGTGCAGGCGGCGCGGGTCTCATATGGAGCGGGTACCAAGCAGGTGAACGAGGATCGCGGCCTGATCCGCTATCTGCTGCGCCATCGGCACTCGACGCCGTTTGAGATGGTGGAGTTCAAGTTCCACGTGGCGATGCCGATTTTCATCGCGCGTCAGTGGATCCGTCACCGCACGGCGAATGTGAACGAATACTCCGCGCGCTACTCGATCGTGAAGGATCGCTTCTACATTCCGACAGCCGAAGCGGTGCGCAAGCAATCGATGTCGAATCGCCAAGGGGGCGAAGAGACTTTTTCGCTCGACGATGAGACTCAGGTGAAGACGGCCGAGGATTTCTTGAGGTACGTCGGCCAAGTCGAGCAGTTGTACCAGCAGTACACGAAGCTCACGGAGCAAGGCGTTTCGCGAGAGATGGCGCGCATCGGTCTGCCGGTGAACGTGTACACGGAGTGGTACTGGAAGTGCGATCTGCACAATCTTCTGCGCTTCATTTCACTGCGATTGGATCCGCACGCGCAGTACGAGATCCGCGTGTACGCGCAGGCGATGTTAGATTTGATCGAACCTATCGTGCCGCTCACCGTTGAAGCGTGGCACGATTACGATTTCGGCGCGGTGCGACTCTCGCGTCTTGAGATTGAAGCGATTCGCGC
>JBKDPX010000175.1:0-4321 GCA_046342165.1 Phycisphaerales bacterium
GGCTTCGAATGCGAAAGAACCGTTCAATGTAAGGCGAGGGTACAGATTCGCGGTTTCGACGCCGATCCGCGCCGTGGCCGCGGCAAGCTCCCGCTCCGCGCGTCTGAGATCAGGACGACGAAGAAGCAATTCACTTGGCGCACCCACCGGAATGCCAGCCTCAACGCTCGTCTGCGCATCCGCCGCGCTCAACTCCGAAACCAGTGCATCCGGGAAGCCTCCAACCAACACACCGAGCCGATGAATCGCACGTCGTTCGCCGGCTTTCAACGCGGGAAGCCTGGATTCGCGCAACGAAACTTGGGCAAGCGCCTGGCGATACTCAAGTTCTGCAGACAGACCCGCATCCAAACGCGACTTGATCAAATCCGCAGTGTCGCGCTGGTTTCGAATAGCGCCCTCCACCACTGCGATGCGCTCTTGATATGAACGAAGCTCGATGTACGCGCTTGCGACCTCGGCAACAAGCGACACCAAAACCTCGCGGCCACCTTCGACAGCCGCGGCAAGATCCGCATCCGATGCTTCTATGCCCCGACGAACACCGCCGAAGAGATCTAGTTCCCACGCCGCATCAGCGCCGATATCGAAGTACGTCGATTCGCGTTCGCCGCCAAAACCGAACTCCACGCGCTCGCTGTTTCGACTGCGTCGGCCTGAAGCACCGATATCAACGGAAGGGGCTAATCCTGAGCGAGAGACACGACGGAGCGCCTTGGCCTCACGAACTCGCGCCGCTGCGATCTTGAGGTCGCGATTACCTTCCATCGCCCGCTCAACGAGTGATTTCAACTGCGGACTGGAGAAACACTCCCACCATCGCGCGATCTTCGCCGCATCAACAGGCGTCGCAACGAGGCCCAGTTGACCGTTCGCAGTCGCAAAGCTCGCAGGCGATGCAATCTCAGGTCGTTTGTAATCAGGACCGACTGCCTTGCAACCGCAAAGAGTCGCCGCGAGGATGAGGAATGTCGGCGAAAGTCGTGTTTTCACTCTGCGGACTCCTGAGACGGCATCGGCTCTGACTGTTCGGGGGTGACCGGATCCGCCTTGATGTACACATCCATCTGTTGACCGATGAAAACGGGCAACTTCGATGATTCGAACGAGTACAAAGCCTGAAGCACGCGCGTGTCGACGCGCTCAGTGCTCTCACCCGTCAACGAACGCTTGGGTACGACGTATGGCTCAAATCGAACGAATCGAAGTTCGGCATTGAGTTCCTTGTTCCCTTTGACGAATCCCACAGCCGGAGCTTCAGCCTTGAGCCGCCACGATTCATGCTCATCGATCTCAACTCTGATGTGAAGCAGATCAACGGATCCCATCAACATAAGCGGCGAAGATGCACCGGCGTTCGCGTATTCTCCCTTTCGCACATTCACTTGAATCACCTGCCCGCTGATCGGCGCTCGAATCACGCGACGTTCGATCTCCGTGCGAGCCGTGACAACCTCAGCCTCCGCAGCGACAACATCAGACTCCGCGATTGAGATATCCGGCGCCCATGTTCCCGCTTTCAACAGATTCAACTCGGCGTTCGCCTGCTCAACGCGTGTTCGAGCGGTCGCAACGGCATTTCGACGCCGCAACAACTCTTCTTCTGTCACGGCTCGACGATCCGAAACCTTTTCCCACATCGAGAGCTGTTGCTCCAAGTCCGCCAATGCCGCGCGGTGCTCGGCCAGTTTGGCTTCGGCAGGCGGAATGAGTTCGGGTCGAGTGCCGGCCCTCAATCGCGCGAGTTGTCGGCGTGCACTTTCCGCTTTCGCCTCCCGCTGAGCAAGTTGCGCTTCGAGGTCACGGGAGTCAATGCGAAAAAGCGGATCTCCCGCGGACACCGAGGCTCCGACGACGGCGTGAACTTCAGCGACGATTCCACCCACAGGGGTGCCCACCGCGATGTTTTGAGAACTCGCCTCGACAAGTCCGGAACCGGCGACAAACGCTTCGAACGGCGCGCTCGGCGGACGAATCACGGGAGGAACCGACTCGGGCGGCTGGCTTTGACGGATGACATTGATCGCCATCAGGATGACACCGATGATCGCGATGAGAGGAAGAACAAGACTTCGAATCATGACAGGTCGACTCCGATCGATTTACTGCACCGCAATGTGCACGGCCGCGGTCTTGTGTCCTTCACCGGTCGAGATGCGCTGGATGTGCCCGTCATCCATTTCCGCAATGCGATCCGCGAACTCAAAGATACGCTGATCGTGCGTGACGACGATCAGGGAGAGTTCATCACTGGAAGCCACTTCACGCAACAGCTCCATGACGCGCTGACCGGTGGCGTGATCGAGGGCGCTTGTGGGTTCATCGCACACGATAATCTTCGGTCGATGAACCAATGCGCGCGCGATTGCGACCCGTTGCTGCTGCCCGCCTGAAAGCCTCGTGGGATAGTCCTTCACCCGCGACCCTAAACCGACACGCTCCAGAACTTGCGCCGCGCGTTCGATCGCCTCACGGCGCGCGACTCCGTTGATCATCAGCGGAATCGCCGCGTTCTCCGAGATATTGAGCGTCGGGATGAGATTGAATTGTTGAAAGACGAATCCGATGTTCTTGCCGCGGAATGCCGCACGCTGTGTCGTCGACATACTCGCGTAATCACTGCCCAGCACTTCACACTCGCCGCCATCACGATCCAGAACGCCGGCGATCACGGAGATCAGCGTCGTCTTGCCGCAACCCGACGGCCCGACCAGCATCATCAACTCGCCGATACCGACATCCAGATCGACGCCTCGAAGCGCGCGTACGGATGAATCACCCTTGCCGTATGTCTTCGTGACGGCGCGACACTTTACGGCAAGCTTCGCCGCGCGATTCGCGTCCGGACTTGTTGCAGTCGTTGTCATACTCATCCCTTGAACACCACGGCGGGCTCCAAACTCATGACCTTTCGCATACTGATCAAGGCGGCGATCATCGTGATGACCAGGACCGCACACGCAGAAACGAACGGCAACTGCCACGGCATTCTGAACGCCAGAACCGTCTTACTCATGCTCATGCCGAAGTAAGAAGCGAGACCGACACCCAGCGCCCAACCGATCAACGCAACCAACAGCGCTTGCACCATCACCATGCCCACCAGCGTCCCGTCACTCGTACCCATGGCTTTCAGTGTGCCGAAGTAACGCAGATTGTCGAGCGTAAATGAGAAGAACATGAATCCCGTGATGATCGTGCCGACGACGAATCCCAACCCGACGGAGATACCGAAATTGATGGGAATGCCCGTATTCCTCAGGTAGTACAGCACCGTCGTCCATCGAAATTGATCACGGGTCTGGGCCGAAAGTCCCGTGAGATTTTGAATGCGCTCCCGCAACTCGTCGATGTTCTGTCCCTGCGCCGCGCCGACCAACACGAATGTCAGCATCTTCCGCTCCCGCGGCGCGAAGGTTGTCGCACGGGAGTACGTCGTGTAAATCATCGGCTGACTCTGAAAGCTTCGAGTGGTCTCCGCGATGCCGACGACAATCGCCCGGCGATCGTTGAGTTCGAGCGTATCTCCGACCTGCAACGGTGTTCGCGGCCCGCCGGGTGTTCGCGGCGCTTTCGCAAGTCTCGTTTCCGCACTCACTCGATCAACGATGACTCCATCCGCGCGTCGCAAATCGCGAAGATCCCCCTCCACCATCACGGCAGGTCCGCCGGTCAGCGTCGCATCATCGAGACCGACGACATTGCAGTTCTGGAACTGGCCATTTTCCAGCCTGGCTCGGGCCTGACCTTTGAACAACGGCATCGCCCATGCGACACCCTCGATGCTTCGAACGCGATAGAGCGCCGTTGACTGCAGAGGTTTGGTGTCATCCACATGCTGGACTTTCGGGTCCATCACCCAAATGTCCGGATACGACACGTCCGTCACAAATGAAAAGGTGCGCGACATCAGACCGATGAAAATCGCGCCTTGCTGCGTGATGACCATCGACGCAAGTGTCACTCCGAGAATGATCCCGAAGTACTTCGCCCGATCTCGAACAAGCATCTGAATCGCGACTGCGATCATCCTTGCGCCTCGACGGCCCTCCTGATCAGAGCGAGATTCGCCAGAAGAGTCCTCATGGACGCAAGCGGAAGCATGGTGCTGGCATCACTCAACGCTTTCGATGGATCGGGGTGAGTTTCGACGAACAGCGCATGAACCCCTGCAGCCACCGCCGCTTTCGCGAGCAAAGGTGCGCGATCAGGACGCCCGCCGGTCGTCTCACCCGCACCCGGCAACTGCGTGGAGTGCGTCACGTCGAAACACACCGGCGGACTGCCACCTTCGGCTTTCAGTTCCATCAGATCACCGAGA
>JBKDPX010000176.1:0-5053 GCA_046342165.1 Phycisphaerales bacterium
CTCTTTGCCGGCAGATAACCTGGCACGCCGTACGAAGCCCAGTTGCTTTGCGCCCGAAGGAATGTGTTCACGCCCGTGAGTTTGGTACCCGCGGGAAGCACTTCGCCGCCGGCGATGGTGATCGGCTTGGTCAGCACGGTGTCATCGAGCAATGGCAAGCGATCGCGCGTGAGTTGCAGGATCTTCATGCCATCGATGAATTGGCGCGAGACCTGCGTTTCGAGCATGGTCCAACGACGATCGAACAGATCCCGCCAGACATCGTGATCATCCGGCGTGTAGCGATCGTACTGCTGGGTGATGTAGAACTTATCAGCGTCGATCTCATCGGCGTGCAGATTCGGCGCCTCATCGGCGAATCGCTGAGCGATACGAGCCTCATCGGAGTCGATGATGTTGTTGTAACGGATATCAGCGCGCATAAAAGCCTCCCCGCGAACCCGTGCGTTCCACCTAATTCATACGCGCATCAAACGGCCGAAGTGCCTCGAATCCGATCAAAATCCGAAACATGCTCGTGCGGTCGCCTCGTCGATCGCCTCGGAGGGGTTGATCGCCCTTGAAGGTCCGCCCGCAGGTCCATGCGCGACACGCCGACGATGAACCGCGGCTTCGATCGAATCCTCCGGATTCGGACGGACGATGGGCACATCCGAACCGAACAAAATCGAACTCCCGGGTTTCAAGCCGGATTGAATCAACGATCGAATCGGCAGCACGCGAGATTCCAGATGCGACAACTCACGATCGAGCACTTCGATGTCATACAGCAGATGGCAGGGTTGAACGCTCGCGATGACACCTTGAGATGCGAATCGAGGCAAGTCTTCGGGGTGGATCAACTCGCAGTGCTCGATTCGTAGACGACAAGGCGAGAGCCGATGGGCGTCGAGACACGCTCGAACAGCGCCATCACCGATCGCGTGCACGGCGCAACCGATCCCCGCGCGTTGACATTGATCGAATGCGTCCGCCATGCGTTCGATCGTGAGAAGTGGAGTTCCGTGCGGATGATCGGGCATCGGATCGGCATAGGAATCGATCAGCCACGCCGTTTTGCTGTTCAGCGTTCCATCGGAGAAGAGTTTGCCGCCGGCGAGTCGCACCGATGCGCTCTCCCACTGCGATCGCGATGCGAGAACCGCAGGAAGGTTTTCCACAAGCGGATAAATGTCCACGCGCATCGGCAGTTCACCGTTGCGATCCAGCTCCGCAAGGATCGGACCGAGCCACTCGGGTGCGAGCATGTCATGTACTTCGGTGAATCCCAGCGCCGCGAGGTGATCGAGCGCGGCGCGAACGGCAGCGCGTCGTTCCTGCGGAGAGAGTTCGGGAATCGCGCCCCTCACCAACCAAGATGCGGATTCGAGGAGTAATCCCGTGGGGCGACCGGACGAATCGCGCTCAATCACACCGCCTGCGGGTGCGGGTGTGTGGTCTTCGATACCGGCTTTCATGAACGCGGCGGTGTTGGCGATCAGCGCGTGATGATCGAATGACATGGCGCACAACGGGCGCGCAGGACAGATCGCATCAAGTTCCGCGCGCGTTGGCCAACGCGGATCCGTCCATGCGTTTACTCGCGCCGCATTGGCGAGCAACCAACGGGTACACCCCGGATCGATCGCCTCCAATTCGCGAGCATGGTCGCGAAGCATCGCCAGACACTCGTCGCGCGAACGAGCGTTCGAGAGTGAGAGTTGCGAAATCTCGCGACCGAACATCGGAATGTGGGCATGTGCTTCACGCATGGTGATTCAGGGGGCAAGTCGTTTTGCATAGGCCGCGCGGGCGTGATCTGCGGACGATACAGGTTCATCAAACTCCAGGCGCATCACCCCGAGTGAGACCTGAACATCGATTCCAAACGGATCAACGCCCACCACTCGCGCCGCCGGATGGGGTGTTCGCGAGAGTCGTTCACACGCCGCGCGAAGCTCATCCTTTCGCATCGAGAACTCCCGGCAGAGCGCTCCTTCGACGTTTCGAAACGGGTGTCGAAGGCGAACGTCATCTCCTTCGAGCACGACGTCCAATCGCTTACAGAAGTCGAGGTCAAAGACGGCGAAGCGGGCGAAACGGGGTTTGCCGTAATAGGCTGCCCATCGATCGGCGGCGGCATGATTCATCGGATCGATCTCGCGCACGGACACGGCGAGTTGCACCGCGTCATGGCGATCCTCGGGGAGATAGAGGCTCCACGAGATCGCCGCGAAGACTTCGGGTCGAACGGGAGCGGCCGGAAATCCGGAATCGGGGTCGATGATGAGTCGAACGGGATCGAAGAGTTCGTCAGAGCGAAGAACTCCGTCAAGCGAACCGACGATGCGAGCGATGATGTCGTGATGTGGATAACTCGTCACGGAGGGATGGTAGATCGATGTGTAGCGTGGAAAACGACACCGGGGCTCGTCAGAGCCCCGGAGTCGTTTCGTTTGGAGAAAAGGCGCTCATCGCGAGGAGAGCGCCGAAGGAGGAGTCAGAGACTCACTTCTTCTTGGCAGCCTTCTTGGCGGCCTTCTTCTTCGCCTTCTTCTTTGCTTTCTTAGCCATGACAACAGTCTCCTGTATTCGCCGACATCTTGCGAGCATCGACACCACTGCCGCGCTCGGACATCGGACGTTGTGAGTACATTATCGGAAATCAAGTCGCTTGTGCTTGAGCATTTACAAAAATTGTGAAGAAACTGACGGTTCGACACCTTCGACATGATGAGAAGTGCAAGTCCGGATGAGATGAGGATGACATTGAGCATTCGACGCATGGCGTAGACTGCACGTCGAAGAGATCGGAGACGACAACGATGGGTGTGATCGAGACGAGACAACTTCAATGCGGCATGACACTGATCGTCGAGACGATGAGCGGTGTTCGATCAGCGGGCTTGACGTGGCTGTTGCCGAACGGATGTGCGTGCGATCCGCTGGAAAAACAGGGGTTGGCGGCGATCTGGAGCGAGATCGTGATGCGAGGCGCGGGTACGCGCGACTCGCGCGCTCATGCGGATGCATTGGATCGTCTGGGTGTCTCTCGCAGCACGGAAGCGCGCACTTTCACATTCAGAATCGGTGCGTCGATGCTCGGCGAGCGGCTCAGTGAGTCATTTGAACTGATCACCGACATGGTGCTCAAGCCACGAATGGATGGTGCGAGTGTGGAACCGTGCCGGGATCTCGCCCTGCAAAATCTTGCGTCACTCGCTGACGAGCCGCAGGATCGAGCCGTGTATGCGGCGCGTGAGCGACATCATCCGGATCCTTTGTCACGATCCGGACTCGGAACGCCGGAGGGCTTGAAGGCGGTCACGGAGGCAGATTTACGCGATATCTGGGCCACATACGCGCGTCCGAAGAGTTCGGTGATCGCCATCGCCGGCGCGGTGGATGCATCGGACATCGAACATCGGTTGAACGATCTGCTTGGTGATTGGAGCGGCGAGGCGCCGAAGTTTTCCACAGGACCCGCCCCGGTTCGAGGCTACGGACATCTCAACGATGAGTCGAATCAGGTGCAGATCATCCTTCTGCACGACGCACCGACCGAAAAAGACCCCGACAGTCTGCTCGAAAAGGTCGTGATGATGGTGTTGTCGGGTGGAATGGCGGGTCGATTGTTCACCGAGGTGCGTGAAAAGCGGGGACTCTGCTATTCCGTGAATGCCGGATACGCCGGAGATCGCGATTTCGGCATCGCCAGTGCGTATGTCGGCACGACTCCGGAGCGGGCGCAGCAATCGCTGGATGTGCTCTACGAGCAACTGCAGTTCATCATGACCCCCGCCGGACGAATCACCGACGAGGAGTTCGCCCGTGCGATCGTCGGCATGAAGAGTTCCCTTGTATTCAGCGGCGAGTCTTCCGGCGCTCGCGCGGCTTCACTCGCGGCGGATTATCGGCGACTTGGAAGATCCAGGAGCCTCGACGAACTCGCGGCGGAAATCGATGCGCTCACACCCGGAATCGTGAACGATTACCTCGCGCGTCGCCGCATGGGGCGTTGGACGATTCAAACGCTCGGGCCTGCGCCGCTCACGCCACCGGCGAATTGCTGAGCGCGAGCACGCGAATGACTTCCGCGACGCTCCAGGCTTGTGCGGGGCATCCATCGGGTCGATGGGGTGCGGTCGCGTCGAAGATCTCAGGAATGCTGTGGACCACCGCAAAGCCGCGTTCTTGCGCGACGGAGTTCAGCAGCGGCGCGACGAGTGAGCGCGCGAGAGATCTCGATGCAGGGGAGAAATCGTCGGCGCGCATGACGGCTTCGGCGAAAGGCCCGATCAACCACGGCCAGACCGTCCCATTGTGGTACGCACGATCACGCTCAAACAGAGTCCCGTTGAATCGAGGTCTGAAGCCTGGGTCATCAGGGGACAGGGTTCGCAAGCCGACCGGTGTGAGCAGTTCGCGCTCAACCGCGGCGATGATCTTTCGCGCGTCTTCACCCCTGAACGGAGCTTCCGGAAGACTGACTGCAAAGATCTGATTCGGTCGGATCTCGCGCGATGCGGTCCAGCCCGCCGGACCGGGAGTCCATGTGTCGATGAGCGAACCGTCGGCACGAATGAACTTCTCACGCATCGATCGAGCGCATGACTCGGCGTGCGATCTGAGTTTCGCGATTTCCGCCGGGTCCGGCGAATGGATCCGCTCCAGCATCGACGCAAGCCTTCGCAGCGATGAGCACCACAGCGCATTGATCTCCACGGGCTTGCCGTGTCTCGGCGTGAACACCACACCATCGCGCCTCGCATCCATCCATGTCAGCTGTGTGTTCGGGTCTCCGGCTTTGACCAAGCCATCTTCGGCGTCAACGGCGATCCCGTCTCGGGTTCCAACGAGATACGCAGCGACGATGTCACGACACGCGGGAAGTAGTTCCGAAACGACGCGATTCACATCCGCAGTTGCGTCAAAGTACGAGCAGCATGCTTGAATGAACCACAGCGGTGCATCGACGGTGTTGTATTCGGGGACGCCGCTGCCGTTGTCGAAGCAGTTCGGAATCAACCCATCCTTCCGGAGTGCGCCGAACGCGCAGAGAGACTCGAAAGCC
>JBKDPX010000177.1:0-1856 GCA_046342165.1 Phycisphaerales bacterium
CGCTTGTCCGTCATGAATGTATCGCCAAGATCGATGTGAAAGTCAGGGCGATCCTTCAGCGCGTTGTCGAGAGATTTCGCGTAGGTGGTTGTGTCCATATTCGAATCAAGATGCGAATCCGCTTGAATCGTGAATGTGAACGGAACTCCCGACACTCGCGGCGCACTCAATCGATACTCAGGCGATGATTCGAATGATCCTTCGCCGCTGTTCTTGTAGGTCCAGCGATAGAAGATCTCGGAACAACCTCGCAAAGGCAGTGTGATGTTGATCGGTTCTCCGGGCTTTACCTCAACAGGCGCGCTCTTGTCCTTGTATCTGCCGGTGGAGGATCCGTACTCAATATACCCCTGCGCGCTGCTATGGTGGACAATCGACACATCAACGCTGTCCGAATCGATGTTCGAAGCGATCACGTTGTACGGGTGCTTTGGAACCTCAGTTCGAAAGGCTGCCATTCTCTCGCGCAGGCTTTGACCTTCTCCCGGTCCCTGATTGCCGCGGCCACCCGGTTGAGTGTTGCCACCGCCTCCCTGGCCGCCTCCACCGCCGTTCCCTCGACGTTCGCGAGGCTGTTCGCTTCCGGGTTGAGTCGCTCGCGTTTGACCAGCGAGTTCATCCTTGCCCAACGTGGAATCTCGGTTTGCATCAGACTTATCGAACATGCGACCGGTGGTCCCGAGCAGTTCATCACGCGCGATGCTGCCGTCGGCGTTTGAGTCGAGTTCCTTCGCGTGCAACTGAATGAAACCGCCCATAGGCGAACGAACCGGTCGCGCACCGGCGTTGCGGTCATACTCCTTCACTTCAAGTGCGCCGCTCTTATCCTTGTCGTAGGCTTCAAAAGCGGTCTTGGCTTGATCAAGCACTTCATCGCGAGTCAGAGCACCGTCTTGATCCGCATCGATCTCCGCGGCATGCGCAATGATCCATGGCTGTCGAGCGCCATCGGCTGAAGGCCCCTTTGGACCTTGCCCGCCTCCACTACCTGGTTCGCGCCCTTCACCGCCGGCGCCCGGTTGACGATTGTCACCATCACGATTGCGTCCGCCTTCGCGCCCGCGGCCACGTTCGGATTCTTCGCCGGCGGGCCGATCCTCACCGCCGCGACCACGACCGCGTGCTCGTGCTTCGTACGTTTCTGACGTTGTTGATCCATCGGGAGTGACGAAATCAAAGATGAACTTCGTTCCATCGATGCGATAGTTCACAAAGTACTTTGCGCCGCTGATGCGATACTCGAGGCTCCATGATTGCGGTTTTACTTCCTTGAAATCCGTGATGGAAGCACCTTGGAGGGCTTGAAGCCACTGTCGAACGCCTCGCGCCTGCGGTTGCGGCTCGATCTGGTCATCGACCACTTCAACTTCGCCTTTCATGCCCCCATTGATGTATGGATAGTCCGGACTCGCGTGATAGTGGTACACACCCGACGAACCATCCGTATGTGTGCCGAAATGTCCGTTGAATTCATCGAGCGCATCAACTCCGCCAAGCGGACACCAACCCTCTTCACCCTTCTTCGCACCTTTCGTGAAGTAACCGTACAGCGCGAATCCATCGAGCGCATACGCGATGGGATTCTCCGGCCCGACGACTTTCTGCAGCACAAGTGGCGCGATGTGATAGTGATAATCATCCGATCGTCCGCAGTGACCTCCAAAGTTGTCGAGTTCGCCAACCTTGTAAGTGTCATCGCCACGATTGTTCAGCGCATTGAAGATCGGGATGCCATTGACCGCGAGAGCGATTGCACCACGGTACAAATTCGTTTTCGCGCTGATCGGCTTCGCCGCGAACACAGGTTTCAGCGGTATGCGCCATGCATTGTCACCCGAGTACGGCTGAGGGAGCGG
>JBKDPX010000178.1:0-1161 GCA_046342165.1 Phycisphaerales bacterium
GTTTCAGCCTGATCGCGCGCGTGGTGAGCGGTCGCCACAAAGCGCAATCCGTTGTGCGCGGCGATATCAACAAGGGCGCGATAGCGGAGCGTGCGTGAAGCGGCTTCGAGGTTGCCGCCGCGCTCGCGGGCGTTGATTTCAAGGCAATGAAACGGAATCGCTCGTTCGCGCGCGAATGATTCGACGAAATCGCGATCGGCGGCGGTTTGAGAACGATCGCGCATGTCGTGCACGATGTGTGCGATGGCGATCGGCAGTCCGTGCGACCACATGGCGAGTGCGAGCGCGATGGAATCGGCGCCTCCGGATACTGCAAGCAGAGTGGCGGAGCGGTTGGGATTCAGCATCCGCCAATTGGTGGCGATGGATCGGGAGGCCGGGAGCCTCCTGATGGCTTCGCGCGTGAAATCTCGTTCGCTCGCATCACTCACGGAAGGATGATATCGTTTCGACGTGATCGAACGCACTTCATCAAATCAGGGACCGTCGACGACGGCTGAACCCGCGCGGCCGTTGGGTGCGCCGGCACCCCCGATGTCACCCGCTCAGTGGCTGGTCGTCGGTGTGATGTTGTCCGGGCTGTGTTTGATCGTCTGGGCGCTGAAGAGGCAGGCGGCGATCATGAAGTCCGGGGCTGCGAGCACCTCGCGTGGATCGGGCACGGATCACAAGGCACATGGCGAGATGCAGGATCTCACCCGCGAGTTGATCGCGGAACTTGATCGCAAATCCGCGTCTCTTGAGACGCAACTGCGCGAAGCCGATGCAAAAATCAAGGCTCTGAAGACGGCCTCGCAAGCGGCCCCGGCGCAAGACCCCGTGAAGGCGCGTGTGTATCAACTTGCGGATCAGGGTGCTTCGGCATTGGACATTGCCAAGGCGACGGGTCTGCCGACGGGTCAAGTCGAATTGATGCTCGGTTTGCGTCGCATCGGTGGTTGATTCGCTGAAAGTCGTCGACGATTTCAGTACAATGTGCGCATGCGCACGGTATTGATGTTGATGTTGTCAGCCATGACCGCCCTCGCTCAGGAGCAGCAGCCGGAGGTTGAGGCGAAGGATCCGCGAATCACGGATCAAGGACGCGAGCTCGCCTATTGGCCGCCCGATCGTCCATTCGATCACCTCCACATGCGTCTGGAACTCACGATTCCCGACATG
>JBKDPX010000179.1:0-3934 GCA_046342165.1 Phycisphaerales bacterium
GGTCTATCTCATCTACGGGCTGCTCGCCGGGGATCGCACCGCGATCAGCGCGACGATCTTCCATGCGATGGGCATTGTGGTCTGGGGATCGCTTGCGATTCTCTTTGATCAACATCGACGCGAGCGCATCGAGTCGATGGAAGCCGATGCACTCGCCGCCGCGCCCGTTTCGGGTTCGGTCTTCGACAAAGGTGCGGACGAATTCCGCCCCGCCGCGCGCAGGCTGAACGCGCTGCACAAGGGCTTCATGCCCGCGATCAGCTTGTTGCTCGCGGCGTTGTTGATCGGATTGGGCGTGTGGCGCTTCATGGCGTTGCGCGACTTCGTCAGTCCGGACAAGTATCGCGCGGTGTTGCCGACGAAGGATCTGTGGGTGCTCCTGCCGAGCATTCTGTCCGCGGTCTTCGGATTCCTGATGGCGCGCTACTCGGCGAGCCTTGCCAAGCATGCGCCGTGGTCGAATCTCCGAGGCGGCGCGGGTTATGCGGTGGGCTCCGCGTTGATCGGCGCGGCGATGGCGATCGCGTATCTCGCGGATCGTCTTGCTCCGCCCGCGACGCTCGGTCGTTACATCCTGATCGCGGTGCCGGTCTTCATGGTGCTGATCGGTGTCGAGACCGTCCAGAACTTCATCTTGGGTGTGTACCGTCCGCGTCGCGCGGGCGATGTGCCCCGGCCGGCGTTCGATTCCGGTCTGCTCAGTTTCGTCAGCGCACCCGATCGCATCGCACAGTCGATCAATGACGCGATCAACTACCAACTCGGATTCAACATCACGAGCGGTTGGTTCTACAAGCTCGTCACGAGCCGCGCGCCGATGCTGTTGGGCGCGGGCGCGCTGTTGATGTGGGGCTTGAGTTGTCTGTCGGTGGTGGCGCCGCATCAGCAGGCGTTGGTGTTGCGGCTCGGCGAGCCGATCCGCACCGCGGAGTCGGGGCTTGTGGTGAAGTTGCCGTGGCCCATCGAGACGCTGTACATCCCCGAGTATCTTGATCGCGATCTCAAGGGACGCCAGCAGGTGAAGAGCCTGACGGTGACCGGCGTGCGCGAGTTGACGCTCGGCACTTCGACTCCGGCCAACAAAGACGCGATTCTGTGGACGAACGATCACATCGGCGAAGAGGTGTATCAATTCGTCCGCTCCGCGGACTTCATCGACAAGGGCGACAATTCGGGACTCGCCGATATCGCGATGGTCTCGGTCGAAGTGCCTTTGCAGTACGCGATCCGTGATGTTAGATTTTATGATGAGTTCGCCCCCGCAGCCTTGCGCGATGACGTGCTCAAGGCCGTCGCGCAGCGCGAGGTCTTCAAGATGTTCCAGACCCTCTCGCTCGACAGCGTGCTGGGCGCGGAGCGTCGTGTGATCTCCGATCGACTGCGCGAACGCGTGCAAGCGGCGTTTGATGCGCTGAATCCGGGCCCCGACGGCAAAGCCAGAGGCGCGGGCGTCGAAGTCGTGTTCATCGGCATCACGGGCGTGCATCCGCCGAAGGAGACCGCCAAGAGCTTCGAGTTCACGGTGCAAACGGATCAGCGTCGCGAGGCGATGGTCGAGTCCGCACGCGGTGACGAGGTGAAGACCCTCGTCGAGGTTGCCGGCGATGCGGCGCTTGCCCGCGAGATCGTGTCGGAACTCGACGCATTGCAGGCGATGAACGAGAACAAGGCGGATCAGGCCGCGATCGCCTCGCAGGAGGGCAAGATTCGCGGGTTGATCGAACGAGCCGGCGGCACCGCCGCCTCGACGCTCGCCGAGGCTTCGGCCCAGCGTTGGGAGAAGCACATGGGCGATCGCGGTCGCGCGTCGCGCTACGCGGGTCAACTTGCGATGTATCAGGCGGCGCCTCACATCTACCGAGCATCGCTGTACTTCGATGTGATGAAGCAGTCGATGGCCGGTTCCCGTCTGTACGTGACTTCGGATGCGGTGCGTGACTCGCGTTACGACATCAATCTCGAGGATAAGAACACCGGACTCGAAGTCTTCGATCCGGGCAAGAAGGAATGACGCTCGATCCCGAATCGGCGACATCGGTTTGAATCGTGTAAGGATTGAAAAAGAGGATTTCCCGGCGCGAAATTGCGCGCTGTTCAGCGGAGTGAAGCCTGTGCAGAAGAACCTGAAACTCGTCGTGTTCGTCTTGTTGCTGATCGGCGCCTTGATGTCGTACATGGTGCTCTACACCGTGCGATTTACGGAAGCCGCGGTTGAAACCCGCTTCGGCAAGGCCGGTCCGGACGCCGTCAAGCGCGAGCCGGGCCTGTACTTCAAGCTGCCGTATCCGATCGACTCGGTGACGAGCTACGACGTGCGCACGCGCTTCCTTTCGATCAAACTCGAGCAGATTTCGACGGCGGACAACCGTCAGATCATCGCCGAGGCGTTCTGCACCTGGCGTGTCGATGATCCGCTTCGCTTCTACCAGCGCTTCAGCGACGCGGGCGATCGCGCCGACGATCACTACCGCAAGGCCGAGGAGGCGCTTCGCAAGAACCTGCGCACCGTCCTCTCATCCGTCAGCAAGTACCGCTTCAACCAACTCTTCGCCTCCGGCGAAGCGGCGTCGATCGCGGAACTTGAGAAGGACATGCTCCGTCAGTTCGCCGAAGCTTCGGACAAGGGCGGCCTCTCACTCAAGGATTACGGCATCGCTGCGGTTGATGTCGGCATCACGCGACTTTTGTTGCCGGATGAAACCACCAAGGCCGTGATCGAACGCATGCAGGCCGGGCGTCAGCGCATCGCCCGCGAGACCGAATCACAAGGTGAGGCGTTCGCCAAGTCCATCCGCGCGCGCGCCGAAGCGGATGCCAAGCGCATCACCGCTTTCGTCGATCGACTTGCACAGGACATCCGCACCCGCGGCGATCTCGAAGCCGCGCCTTACCTCGCGCAGATGAATAAAAACCCTGAACTCGCGGTGTATCTGGACAACATCGATTTCATCCGCAGCGTCGTCGCCAAGCGAACCACGCTGGTGCTGCCGACCTCGATGCCCGGCATGGGCCTGCTCGATCCTTCGGCGTTGGACGGTTTGAAGTCCGGTCAGATTCCGGCGTTCAACACTCCCAAGTCGTGGATCACATCCATGTCGAGCGGCGCGAGCACGGAGGGTGAAGGCCGATGAACCGCAACCATTCGGGCTTCGGCCCGCTGTTCGATGCGGAGAGCGAAGGCGGCGTGCCACCGGCGCGGCGCGCGGGGTCTGTGACTCTGCGTCAAGCCGGCACAGGCGAGCACGATCCGCTCGACCCCGCGAATCGTTCGCTCGCGGATGCACTCAATGTCATGTACGCATTCCTGAAGTTCGCCATGGCGGCATTGGGAATCGCGTTCGTGCTCTCCGGCTTTCAGCGTGTCAACGAAGGTGAAAAGGGCGTGCGACTGCTCTTCGGCCGTGTTCAGGAAACCAATCTTGAACCGGGACTGCGTTGGAGCGCGCCATATCCCGTCGGCCAACTCGTGAAGGTCGGCGAACAGGGTCTTTCCGGCGTGTCGATCGACAAGGACTTCTGGGTGTCGATCCCCGCGGGTGCGGTTGATCCTTCGCCCGACAAGCTCGCGCCGACGCAGAGCCTCAAGCCCGATCAGCCGGATTCCGGCTATGTGATCACCGGCGACGGCAACATCGCGCACATGAAGTGGACTGTTTCTTACAAGCGCGCCGACGTGCAGAAGTTCGCGAACAACGTGCTTGAATCGCAGGAGCGTGATCTGGTCCGCGCCGCCATCCGTCGCGGCGCGGTGCACGCATGCGCCCGCGTGCCGATCGAGGATCTGCTCAAGCAGGGCTCGGCGACGAGTTCGGTCGCGTTGGTCGCGAAAGACATCGCACAGCAGACGCTGGATCGCATGGAGTCGGGGTTGAAGATCGATCAGTGTGCGATCGAGCAGGTCATCGCGCCGTTGTGGGTGCGTCGAGACTTTGAG
>JBKDPX010000180.1:0-2664 GCA_046342165.1 Phycisphaerales bacterium
TCGCGGCGCGCTATGGGTGGTCGGCGTCACCCAAGGCGACACTGTTCAACGCCGCCGGACTGCCGGCGACAAGCTTCCGCACGGATGATTGGAACGACAAACTTCCTGCGGCGCAGGACAAGGGCAAAACGTCCTACCTGACGAACGAGGCGGAATTCAAACCGCTGTTCAACGGGAAGGACTTGTCCGGTTGGATCCCGGTCACTACGGGGCCCTCGACAGGGTCTGTGAAGAACGGCGCGATTCATTGCACAGGTCATCCCACGGGTGTCATGAGAACAACCGGACAATACGAGAACTTCGTGATGGAGATGGAGTTCCGGCACCTTGAACCCGGCGGCAACGCCGGACTCTTCGTGTGGAGCGATCCCATCTGCGCGAAGGGAGTTCCGTTCACGCGCTCACTGGAAGTACAGGTCATGGACGGTCGAGAAGCGGATTGGTACACCAGTGACGGTGATATCTTTCCGATTCATGGTGCGACGATGACGCCCGAAAACGGGCGCGGCGGCGATCGCGCCTTCCCGACCGAAAAACGCATGAAGCGCTCGCCCGAATGGAATCACTATCGAGTCGAGTGCATCAACGGCGATATCTCACTGGCCGTGAACGGGAAGGTTGTCACAAGAGGCCGAAATGCGACGCCGCGAAAGGGCTACATCTGCCTCGAGTCCGAAGGTTCGCCGGTGGAGTTCCGCAACATCAAGATCAAGGAACTTCCCGCGACATCTCCCGCGCTTGCCGAATCCATGTGCGCCAAATCGGATGAAGGTTTCGTTTCGTTGTTCAACGGCGAGAACTTTGACGGCTGGAAGTTCGGCAAAGAACACGAAGGCCACTGGTCGATCAGCGATTGGACTCTGAACTTCGACGGCGGCGGGGATCATCTGTGGTCATCAAAGTCCTACAAAGACTTCGTGTTGATCTGCGATTGGCGATGGACGGGCAAGGCCACGGAGACAGAGCGCCCTGTGATTCTCGCCAGCGGAGAGCAAGCGAAAAACGATGATGGCACTCCTAAGACCGTCAAGGTCATGGATGCCGGCGACAGCGGCATCTACCTTCGTGGAAACGATAAGAGTCAAGTCAACATGTGGTGCTGGCCCTGCGGTTCGGGTGAGGTCTACGGCTATCGAACGGATGGCAAGATGTCGGCCGAGGTTCGCGCCGGCGTGACTCCGTCTGAATTCGCCGATGCGCCGCTCGGCCCATGGAATCGATTCATCATCACCATGAAGGGCGATCGCCTGACGGTCGCACTTAACGGCAAGACAGTCATCACGAATGCGCAACTACCCGGCGTTCCCGCCGAAGGTCCGATCGCTCTCCAGATGCACGGAGGTGCACTGCAGTTTGCGAACATCTACATCAAGGAATTGAAGTAAGGCGCAAGGCCTCACATGCTACGAAGGCCGCACCGCGCGGCTTTACACAACTCTTTCGATGCTCATGTCGACATGAATCCAAATCGCGATTCGCGTCGGCGTGGTTGCCTCAATCTTTCTTCTGCTTAGACATGCCGCGCACCATTTCACGCATGCGCTTGGACTGAGCCTTGGCTCCCGGGATCTTCGCGAGATCCACATCGATGGCTGTGAACCAGCGGTCGGAAACGAATTCGAATCCGAAGTCCTCCGTCAATCGCTGTTCCAAGTGCGGCAGGTGGCCCGCGCCGTAAAACAGCGCCACACTCTTCAATTGCATTTCGCTTTCCAGCACCTTCTTCAGGTCATCCAGTACGACCTCGTTGCGGTCCACCACGATCACCTTCATCATCTTGCCCATATCACCGGGCTGCTGCTCCATCATGGCGTCGGCATTCGCAAGTGTTTCCACCATCATGGTCTTCACCATCGTCGACATCGCCGGGTCGCGTTCGATGAAACCGAGCATCATGCCGATGACTTTGCCGCCGATACCGCCTCCATCCAACATCGCGAACAAAGCCCCGGGGTCAACACCCTCCTCCTTCATGCGGGCCTGTACCTGATCGATCGTCATATCGCTGTTTCGCCAACGATCTCGCGTGTAGTCCATCGCCGCTAATTGGAACTCAAGCCCCAGTGCTCGGGCCAACTTCGGCTGAATCCCCTCCGAACCTGATGTTCTTTCACGCTTGGTCAGCGGCTTTTGATCACTGAACCGAAGATCCGCGGCCGCATCGCTTCCGCCCTCACGCCCGTCTTCGCCGCGACTGATGAAATCGAACTCCTCACCGGCCCACAAGTCCCGCTCTCCTTCGAGGATGCGCGTGTTCGACCTCTCCAGAAGGATCTCGCGGCCCCATGCATCGGTTCTCGCGGCGCCGAGCAATCGTGCAGGCGTGCCTTTCATCGAGGCGATCAACGCATCAATCGAATCGGGATAGTCGCCCCCCGATGACTTTGCGCGCTCAAAGTACATCGCCAACATCCGAATACGCGATTGTGTCAGTTTGATCTTCGCGGCATCATCGGCAGGCGCATCCGCTCCCGCATCACCCATGCCTCCGGGCTTCACGCCTTCGAACAGAACCAAATCGAGCGAGTCGAGATAAGTCTGCAGTTCGCGGTAGTACGCACCGTCACCGATGTGAACCACGCCGACGAGATGGACCTCCGGCCCGGTGCCGTCCTTCTTTCTCAGCACCCTCGAACTGATTTTCAGCAGCGTGCGATCACCGTC
>JBKDPX010000181.1:0-11455 GCA_046342165.1 Phycisphaerales bacterium
AGGAATTGAGACCGGTAAAGAGGCGAAAGAGCCCAAGCCGGATGTGGAGTGTGAAGTATGCCGCTGATGCCCAAACGAGTGAAGTACCGCAAGGAGATGCGTCGCGTGCGCGATCGCAAGGCGACCAAGGGCAACTACGTCGCGTACGGTGACTTCGGTTTGCAGTCGCTGGAGAGCTGCTGGCTTCCGGGCAACGTGGTGGAGGCGGGGCGTATCGCCGCGCAGCACTACTTGAAGCGCGAAGGCAAGCTGATCATCCGTGTGTTCCCGGACAAGCCCATCAGCAAGAAGCCTTTGGAAACGCGAATGGGTACGGGTAAGGCGGACGTGGATTACTGGGCGTGTCGCGTGAAGCCGGGCACGATGTTGATGGAGATCGCGGGCGTTCCGGAGGCGACGGCGAAGTTGGCCTTCGTGCGTGTGGCGATGAAGTTGCCGGTGAAGACGCGCTTTGTGGGTCGTCGCGTTCGAGTGTAATGAAAGTCAACAAAACTCGCGCGAGACCGATCGGCGCGGGAAGGAAGTAAGCGATGAAAGCCGAAGATGTTCGCAAGATGAAGGATGGGGAGATCAAGCAGGAGATCGGCGCGTTGCGCACGAAGCTCTTTGACCTCCGCAGCCAGACCGTGACGGAGAAGGTTGAAGACCTCTCTCAGTTCGGCAAGATCCGCCGCGACCTCGCTCGTCTGATGACGGAGCGTCGCACGCGTCAGATCTCCAAGGGGACGAAGAAGTAATCACACTTTGGTGGGCCCTCCGGCTCACCTCGCGAGGCACGAACGATGGCTCAGACCGGAACAAAACAGATCAAGGGCACGCAGATCGGCGTCGTTGAAAGCGACAGCCGCAACCAGACCCGCACGGTGGTGGTGGGATACTTCTCCAAGCACCCCAAGTACGGCAAGTACCTCCGTCAGCGGACGGTTCTGCAGGTGCACGACGAGAAGAACCAGTCTCGCAACGGTGATCGCGTCGAAGTGGCGCAGTGCCGCCCGATCAGCAAGACCAAGTCTTGGAAACTCGTGCGCATCGTTGAAAGCCGCGCGGACATCGCCGCTGCGGTGGCGAGCGCGAAGGCCGTTGCGGAAGGTAACAAGTAACCGACGCGGCGCGCCTCGGCCTGTTCGATCGGGGCGTGTTCGATCGGAGTGAAGTGTTTGGAAGTTGGCGTTCGGAAGGTGGATAGTTCACATGCTGCAGCAAGAAACCAGATGCGAAGTTGCGGATAACTCGGGCGCGAAGATCGCGTACGTGATCCGTGTGTACGGCGGCACGACCGGCAGCGGCAAGTTCACGCGCCGCATGGCCGGCGTGGGCGACCGCGTGTTCGTGTCGATCAAGCGCGCGCTTCCCGGCGCCGACGTGAAGCCCGGCGACAAGAGCAAGGCCGTGGTCGTTCGCACGACCAAGCCGACGCGTCGCTCCGACGGTTCTTACGTGAAGTTCGACAGCAACGCCGTGGTGCTCATCCAGGATGACGGCAACCCGAAGGGCACTCGTATCTTCGGACCGGTCGCCCGTGAGTTGCGTGATCGCAACTACATGAAGATCGTGTCGCTCGCGACGGAAGTTGTCTGAGAAAGTCAAACCACACCCCTGGATTCGACCAAGGGTGAGAGAAGGAAGGAAGTTCACACATGCCACGCCACGTTCGCAAGGGCGACACCGTGATGGTGAGAAGCGGCGACTTCAAGGGAATGACCGGAGAAGTCCTCCGCGTCATCACCAAGACTGACAGCGTCGTGATTCGCGGGATCAACGTTCACACCAAGCACCTCAAGCCCAGCCGCATCAACCCTCAGGGCGGCATCATCCAGAAGGAACTCCCCCTTCACATGAGCAAGGTGAGCCCCGTGGTGGATGGCAAGCCCGTTCGTGTCGGCTTCAAGCTCGAGGCGGATGGCTCGAAGGTTCGCGTCGCTCGCAAGGCCGGCGTGGAAGGCAAGGTTCTCGGAAAGATTCGCGGTCCGCGCAAGGCCGCGGCGAAGTAAGTTCTGTCTGAAATCCCGCCCCCGATTTCCGGGAGCGGCAACTTAGTGAGTGCAGACCATGTCGAATGATGCAAAGAGCAAAGGCCCCTCGAAGAAGCCTGCAGGCGCGAAGAAGCCGGCGGCGGCTGCCGCAGCGGTGGATTCCGGCCCGCGCACGCCTCCTCGGCTCGAAGTCCTGTACAAAGAACAGGTCCGCGCGAAGGTCGCCGAGAAGTTCGGGATCGCAAACCCGATGGCTCAGCCCCGCTTGCGCAAGATCGTGCTGAACGTGAACATGGGCCGTCACCTCGAAGGCACCAAGCTTCCGCCGCACGTGAAGGCGCAGGTTCTTGAGACCCTGACGCAGGTGTCGGGTCAAAAGCCCGTGGTCGTGCGCGCCAAGAAGTCGGTGTCGAACTTCAAGGTTCGTGAAGGCATGGAAACCAGCGCGATGGTGACCATCCGCCGCGATCGCATGTGGCACTTCCTCGATCGATTGATCAACCTCGCGGCGCCTCGTATCAAGGACTTCCGCGGTCTTCCGACCGAGGCCTTCGATCGTCAGGGCAACTACGCGATGGGCGTCACCGAGCAGGGCGTGTTCCCCGAGATCAACATGGCCGAGGCTCAGTTCACCCACGGTATGAACATCAACTTCATCTTCTCGAACAGCGATAAGGAAAAGAGCCGCTTCGTTCTCGAGCAGCTCGGCATGCCGTTCAAGAAGCCGGAGACCAAGTAACATGGCGACCAAAGCACAATTCGCAAAGTCGGCTCGTAAGCCCAAGTTCTCCACTCGCACCGTTCGTCGTTGTCAGCTGACGGGCCGTGCGCGCGGGGTGTACCGCAAGTTCCGCATCTCCCGAATCATGCTCCGCAAGCTCGCGCTTGAGGGCAAGATCCCGGGCATGCGCAAGGCTTCGTGGTAATAGATTTCAGGAAACTTTCGTAAGTCAGACGCTTACTCAGCAAGAGGTACTCAGATGGCGATCGGCGATCCTATCGCGGACATGCTCACCCGAATCCGCAACGCACTGCGGAACAAGGCCAAGACGGTCACCTGTATCAACAACAAGGTGTGCCGAGGCATTGCGACAGTGCTGAAGGACGAGGGCTTCATTGAAAGCTTCGACCTTATCGAGGACGGACGCTCCGGCCTGCTTCGCATCAAGCTCAAGTATGGCATGGGCGGCGAGCCCCTGCTGCACAAGCTCACCCGTGAAAGCAAGCCCGGTTGCCGCGTCTACTCGGGGTACGAGGCGCTCCCCAAGCCCCTGCAGGGCCTGGGCATTTCGATCATCTCGACCAGCCGCGGCGTGCTCAGCGACCGCAAGGCTCGCGAGGCGAAGATCGGTGGCGAGCTGTTGTGCACGATTGAATAAGTTCTAAGAACGGCGGAAGCCCTCGCCAAAGCGAGGTGAGCCGGACGCCGTAAGGAGTGATGGTGTATGTCTCGTATCGGTAAGAAGGCAATCGAGGTTCCCGCAGGCGTGAAGGTGTCGATCAACGGTCGCACCGTGAACGTCGAAGGCGCCAAGGGCAAGCTCTCGTTCACGTTCCGTCCCGAGGTCGTCGTCACCTGGGCGGAGAGCGAGAAGAAGGTGAACGTGGAGCTCGCCAAGGGCTACACGAGCGCCAACAAGGAAGCCAACGCGTACTGGGGCACGACCCGCGCGATCATCCGCAACATGATCGATGGCGTCACCCAGGGATACGAGAAGTCGATGGAAGTCGTCGGCGTGGGTTGGGTTCCTTCGATGGCGGGCAAGCAGCTCAAGCTCGTCGTCGGTCTCGCCAATCCGTTGATGATGGACATCCCCGTCGGATTGACGGTCACCGTCGACAAGCAATTCGTCCGTATCTCCGGCGCCGACAAGCAACTCGTCGGACAGTTCGCATCGGCGATGCGTCAGCTTCGTAAGCCCGAGCCGTACAACGGCAAGGGTATCAAGTACACCACGGAAACCATTCGTCGCAAGCAGGGCAAGCAGTTCGGCGCCTAATCAGGCCGAGCACTCGCGTCCTTTCGCACAACGCACACAGGTTCGAAGCCATGAACAAGAACGCAGCCAAAGAAGTTCGCAGATCTCGCCGCCGGGTGCGCATCCGCCGCTCGATCGTTGGGATGTCGGGGCGCCCGCGCCTTGCGATTTACAAGTCGTTGAATCACATCTACGCCCAGATCATCAACGATCTCGAGGGCAAGACGATCGTCTCCTGCTCCACGAACGACAAAGATGTGAAGCTCGACAAGACCGGCAACTCCGCCGCCGCTGCAATGGTGGGGGAGAAGCTCGCCGAGAAGGCCAAGGCCGCAGGTGTGTCGAAGGTTGTCTTCGATCGCGGCGGATTCAAGTTCCACGGTCGCGTGAAGGCGCTCGCGGACGCGGCTCGCAAGGCGGGTCTCGAGTTCTAATTCGTTTCATCGTTCGATTTCACGGTTGATTTCACAACGCGGGCCCCGGCGGTCCGCTCAGATTCGGAAAAAGTCCATGCCCGAAATCCTCGACGAGTCCAGTTCCCTCGAATCCCACACGGTCGCCGTCGACCGTACATCCTCGACCGTGAAGGGCGGTCGCCGATTCAGCTTCGGCGCGCTCGTGATCGTCGGCGATCGTCACGGGAAGGTCGGCTTCGGTTACGGCAAGAGCAACGAAGTGCCGCAGGCCGTCGAGAAGGCCCAGAAGTACGCCAAAAAGGCGATGGTCAAGATCCCCATGGCGGGAACCACCATCCCGCACCAGGTCGAGGGCAAGTTCTCGGCCAGCAAGGTGCGTCTGATCCCCGCGTCGCCCGGTACCGGTGTCGTCGCCGGTGGTACCGTCCGCTCGATCCTTGAGATCGCGGGCGTCACCGACTGCATCACGAAGTGCTTCGGATCAACCAACAAGCGCAATGTGGTGAAGGCGGTCTTCGAAGGGCTCGCCCAGCTGAAGACCCCCGAAGCCGTCGCCGCACTGCGCGGACTTGACCTCGGCATGACCGAGATTCAGACCAAGATCGAGCGCGGCAAGCGCTTTATGCCCACCGCCCCCAAGGGCGAAAAGAAGAAGGGCCCCGTCAACACCATCGGCGAAGAGCGCAAGGGTCGTGGCGGTCCTCGTCGCGGCGGTCGTCGCGGTGCTGAAGGTGCTGACAAGGCCGGCGGCGCCCCCGAGGCTCCCAAGGCTGCAGAGTGATTCGCGTTCAGATTTGAGACCAGGAGTATTCAGTCATGATGATCAATGACATCACCGCTCTCGCCGGAGCCAACAAGAAGCGCAAGCGCGTCGGTCGCGGCGAAGGTAGCGGACACGGTAAGCAATCAGGTCGCGGTAACAAGGGTGCGGGATCGCGCTCGGGTACCTCGGCGAAGAAGGCGTTCGAAGGCGGTCAGATGCCGTACTTCCGTCGCCTTCCGAAGTTCGGTTTCACCAACGCGCAGTTCAAGGTCCAGTTCTGGGCCGTCAACCTTGCGGACATCGTGGGCCATCCGAACTTCGCCAAGGGTGGCGATGTGAACGCCGACGCGCTCATCAAGGCCGGTCTGGTCCGCGACAAGAGCCGCGACCTCAAGATCCTCGGCCACATGGGCAAGTCGAAGAACCTTGCGGTGAAGTTGAACGTCGACGCTTCTCGCGTCAGCGATTCGGCCCGCAAGATCATCGAGGGTGCGGGCGGCAAGGTGAACGAGTCCGGCACCCGTCGTGACCGCGTTCGCGGCGTTGATCGCAACTCCAGCGACCGCACGCCGAAGAACCTCACGAAGAAGCTCAAGCGTTCCGCGGGTTCGAAGGCCGCCGGTTCGAAGGCCGCGGCGTCGAAGGAGTGATTCAACGTGACGCGCGAAGGCCTACAGTTGCCGTGGATAGCCGCGGCGGGCCCGGAATGATGCATTGAAAAGCGGGCCGCGACGAACCCCGAGTTTGAAGGGTTCGGAAGCGGCCCGATTTCTTAGCGGGTTTGGTAGTTCGCGCGCAAAGGTGCGCGCGGTTGGAACGGAAGGACTGCGATGATTCAGACGTTGATGAACGTCTTCAAGATTCCGGAGCTCCGCAACAAGGTGCTCTTCACGCTGGGAATGCTGGCGGTGTTCCGCATCGGACACTGGATCCCGATCCCGGGCGTGAATCAGGACATGTTGGCTGAGTACATGCAGTCGCAAACGACGGGCAGCGCGGTGGGCAAGATCGCGGACTTCGTCGCGATGTTCTCAGGCGGTGCGTTGTCCAAGTCGACGATCTTCGGACTTGGCATCATGCCGTACATCACTGCGGGCATCATCTTCCAGTTGCTGGCAACGGTGTTGCCGCAGCTCAAGCAACTGCAGGAAGAGGGCCCGACCGGACGTCAGAAGATTCAGGAATGGACGCGTTACGCGACAGTCGGGCTTTGCATCGTGCAAGGTATGGGTTGGCTCGCGTTCATGACGCAGCAAGGACAGCCGCTCGTGTATCCGCAATGGGCGGGCAATCCGATGTGGTGGGTGATGGCGCTCACGTGCATCACGGCGGGCACGCTGTTCCTGATGTGGCTTGGCGAACAGATCGACCGACACGGAATCGGCAACGGCGTTTCCATGATCATCATGGCCGGCATTCTCACAGGCATGCCGGGCGCGATCATGAATGTGCAGAAGAACTTCGATCCCTCACGCGCTGACAAGCTCGGTTGGATGGCCGTGATCCTGCTCTTGGCTGGCTTCATCACGGTCGTCGCGGGCGCGGTCTTGATGACTGTCGCCCAGCGTCGAATTCCGATTCAGCAGGCCAAGCACACCAAGGGTCGCAAGGTGATCGGCGGACAGAAGTCGTATCTGCCGCTTCGCATCAACCACGGCGGCGTGATGCCGATCATCTTCGCGTCGAGCTTGATGATCTTCCCCGACGTGATTTTGGGTCAATTGTCGCAGGCCGTATCGGTCAACGAGTCATGGCAGAACTCGTGGGTCGACGGCGCGATGAGATTCCTTGCGACGAACTTTCACCAGGGCGCGTTCTTGTATGTTCTTACATACATCATGGTGGTCTACTTCTTCTCGTACTTCTGGATCACGGTGCAGTTCAATCCGGAGGACATGAGCAAGCAATTGAAGGAACACGGTTCTTTCATTCCGGGATTGCGTCCGGGGCCGCGCACGGCGGAATATCTTGAGTCGGTCATGAGCCGACTGACCTTCGTGGGCGCCGGCTTCCTTGCGATTCTGGCGGTTCTGCCCAACGTGATTCACAGTTCGATGAACATCGACTTCACGGTGACGCAGTTCCTCGGCGGCACGGGTCTGCTCATCGTGGTGTCGGTGACCATGGACTTCCTCCAGCGCGTCGAAGCGAATCTGCTCATGCGCAACTACTCGGGGTTCCTCGGCGGCGATGACGGCAAGGGACCCAAGCTCAAGGGGCCGCGATTCTGATGTGATCGATTTTCGTTCGGATGCTCCCGTCGAGCTTCCGAATCTCGGTGGGGTGCAGAGATAGCCTTCGTTCAAGAGGGCGGATTCGTTCGGGAGACGCATGGGTAAGCAGGACGACAAATTCACGTTCGAGGCTGTGGTGACGGAAGCCCTTCCCAACGCCATGTTCAAGGTTCAGCTGCCCAACGAGCAGAAATCCGAGGTTTTGGCGTACGTGTCGGGCAAGATGCGGATGAACTACATCCGAATCCTTCCCGGCGATCGCGTGACCGTGGAAATCTCCCCGTACGACCTCTCGAAAGCTCGAATCACGTTCAGGCACTGATCGTGACAGGGGGCCGGCGGGCGTTGAAATCGACCCCGGATTCCCTCGAAATGGAATGACTCCGCGGGGAGTGATGGCTATCATCCCCTCCCCCGTCGGAAGCCCCGCCGGGGGCGTTGGGCGTACCCGAAGGGTTCGCCGGAAAGTGGAAGGTGACGTGTGAAGGTCAAAGCAAGCGTTCGTCGCATGTGCAATGCGTGCCAGGTGGTGCGTCGCAAGGGTAAGGTCCGCGTGATTTGCAAGGCTGACCCCAAGCACAAGCAGGTTCAAGGTTGATTTCACGACTTCGGCTGCGCGCTGAATGAATGGCGCGGCTCGAAACAGACAGGGAGATTCGGCGTGCCCCGTATCGCAGGTATCGACGTTCCGGACCAGAAGAAAATTCTCTTCGCGCTCCAGTACATCCACGGCATCGGACCCAAGTTCGCGAAGGACATCCTCGCGGAGGCCGGTGTTGATCCCGATCAGCGCGCCAACCAGGTCGACAGCGAGAAGCTCGCTCAGATCAACGCGATCATCGACGGCAACTACATCGTCGAAGGTGCTCTGCGCCGCCAAGTGCAGCAGAACATTCAGCGACTGAAGGAAATCAAGAGCTATCGCGGCGATCGCCACCGCAAGGGCCTTCCGGTCCGCGGTCAGCGCACCCAGTCCAACGCGCGTACGCGCAAGGGTAAGAAGAAGACCGTCGCCGGCAAGAAGGGCGTCAAGGCCAAGTAATCCGTTCGTGTCTCCGATGCGAGAAGTTTCTCACATCGGCGTTTCTTATTACAGCGTCCGCTTCGCGCGGGCGGCATAAGCGGGGACGACACTTCGTGTCGGAAGATCCGCGGAGGTTCAGATGGCGAAGAAGGGTAAAGTCCGCAAGAACGTTGTTCGTGGCATCGCGCACATCCGCGCCACCCAGAACAACACGATCGTCACCATCACCGATATGAACGGTGAAACGCTGGGTTGGGACTCGGCGGGAACGATCGGCTTCAAGGGCGCCCGCAAGAGCACGCCGTTCGCGGCGACTCGCGCCGCTGAAACCGTCGCCGGCAAGGTTCGCAAGATCGGCATGACCGAAGTCGAGATCCGCATCAAGGGTGCGGGCGCGGGCCGCGAAAGCGCCGTCAACGGCATCACAGGCGCGGGATTGCGCGTCACCGCGATCGAAGATCACACGCCGGTTCCTCACAACGGCTGTCGTCCTCGTAAGCGTCGTCGCGTCTGATACAGAGCTGAAAGCCGCGGCGTCGCTTTCAGGCACGCCGTTGTTTGTACGAGACTTCGGATAGCAGGACACCGACTTCGACCCGGCATGAAGCGGTTCGTCCGTCAGCCGATGATCTCAGATCACTTTGATCACAGTGCCGGGGAGGTATGCACATGAGCACCAGAGTTCGTTGGCGTGGTTTGGAACTTCCCACTCGCGTGGTGAATGACCCCAAGTTCAAGAGTGACGTGTACGGCCGTTTCATGGTCGAACCGTTCGAGCAGGGCTTCGGAACGACGGTTGGCAACAGCCTTCGTCGCGTGTTGCTCAGCAGCCTTGAAGGCGCTGCGGTGTCGAGCATCACCATCAAGGGCGTGCAGCACGAATTCTCGCCGGTCGCCGGCGTGATGGAAGATGTCACAGACATTGTTTTGAATGTGAAGAACCTGATCGTGAAGCTCGAAGGCGACGAGTCCAAGACCATGCGCCTTCATGCGCGCGGCCCGGGCGAAGTCACCGCCGACATGATTCAGGGCGACCCTTCGGTCACCATCATCAACCGCGACCATGTGATCGCGACGCTCACCGAGGCCGTGGAGTTCGAGATGGAACTCAAGGTCACCAAGGGCCGCGGCTATGTTCCCGCGGTCGAGCACATCAAGCCCAGCGATGAGTCCGATCCCATCGGCACGATTTATGTCGATTCGATTTACTCGCCGGTTCAGCGCGTTCGTTACAAGATCGAAGAGACGCGCGTCGGTCAGAAGACGAACTACGACAAGCTGACGCTTGAGATCTGGTCCAATGGCACCGTGACGCCTGAGATGGCGTTGGTGGAAGCCGCCAAGATCATGCGCAAGCACCTCAATCCGTTCGTGCAGTACTTCGACATCGGTGTCGAGCATGTGAGCGAAGAAGCCGCGGCTGCCGCCGGCGTGGATGAGGAACTCAACCGCAAGCTCACCATGCCGATCGCCGAACTCGACCTTTCAGTTCGCGCAAGCAACTGCCTGGAATCGGCCCGCATCGATACGGTGGCCCAGTTGGTCTCCCTTACGGATTCCGACCTCCTGAAGCTGCGCTCGTTCGGTCGCACGAGCCTTCGTGAAGTCAAGCGCAAGTTGCAGGACATGGGAATGGATTTGGGCATGAAGTTGCCGGACGGATTCACGGTTCCGCCGCCGGTCATGCCGGCCTGAGGTTCAGGGTGTACTTGAAGGGCGGAAATCGGGCTGATTTGCGCCTATAGTCCCCACCCTGCCCATTTCGGTCAGGGTGAGGGTTCGGAAGGTTTCGGAGGGGTGTTTCGGTTCGGAGTTTTGTATGCGTCACCGCAGGGCTGGATATCGTCTGGGTCGCACTTCAACGCATCGCTTGGCGATGCTTCGCAACATGGCGTGCGGCCTGTTTGAACACGGGCAGATCGTGACCACGGTTCCGAAGGCCAAGTGCCTTCAGCCGTTCGTTGAGAAGATCATCACCTTGGCCAAGCGTGGCGATCTCGCCGCGCGTCGCCGCGTGATCGCGATCTTGGGTGGCGACCGCCTCGGTTTCGACTGGCTGTATGTGCCGCGCGATGCGAACGAGCAGGAGAAGGCACATGTTGAGGATCTTCGCGAGCGCGCGAAGGGCTTCTTCGACCTTCCCGATAGCTCGGAAGTCGAGCGTAACCGTTACGGCGAAATCCGCAAGAGCCCGAAGGTTGTCAAGCACATCTTCAGCCGCGTGGCCGGTCGCTTCCAGGACCGCACGGGCGGATACACCCGTATCGTGAAGCTGGCGAAGTTCCGCATCGGCGATGCGTCGCCTCTCTGCGTACTGCAGTTCGTCGGCAACTCAGAGAATGAAGGACCGGAGATCGGCGGTCGCGTGAGCGTTCGTCGCAAGAAGGCCGACAAGCGCACGGCATTTGCCGCGAAGCTCCGCAAGGAGAAGGAAGCGGCGGGGGCCTGATCGCAAGTCCACCGAATGACCATTCGAACACGCCCGCATCGCGCGGGCGTGTTTGCTTTTCCACGTGACGGATTTTCGATGGCGAGTCGGGGTTCGGTATGATGGGCTGATGAGTGATGCCCCGCAAGAAACACCCACGATAGTGGGGGCGTTTGATCCGCCGACGATCGGCGCGTCAGCCGGGGGCGGTTTGGGCGAAGCATACGGCGAGAAGATCGGTCCTTACTCTTTGTTGGAATTGATCGGCGAGGGAGGATTCGGAGTGGTGTGGCTTGCGGACCGACGCGAGCCGATGGTACAGCGCGTCGCGATGAAAATCATCAAGCCGGGCATGGACTCAAAGTCGGTGATCGCACGATTCGAGCGCGAACGCCAGGCGCTTGCGGTGATGGATCACCCAAATGTCGCGCGAGTGCTCGACGGCGGCGTGACATCATCCGGGCGTCCCTACTTCGTGATGGAGCTGGTGAAGGGCGAACCGATCACTGACTTTTGTGATCGCAATCAAATCTCGATCGCCGACCGACTGTCGTTGTTTGCGGACATTTGCGACGCCGTTCAGCATGCGCATCTCAAGGGAATCATCCATCGAGACATCAAGCCAAGTAATATACTTG
>JBKDPX010000182.1:0-1206 GCA_046342165.1 Phycisphaerales bacterium
TACAACACACCTGAAACACCCAAGCGAACCTCGCAGGGCTACACCTTCGTCATCACATTGCCGCCTGAGAACGGGGAATCCGCTCGGAAGACTCGTGCATACGACGCCGTGGTGCTGTCGATTTCGGGACATGAGTTCATCGCTTATCAACTCTCAAAAGAAGAAACACCCGTCAAAGACTATTTCGGCGATGTGCTTCCTGTTCACAAGATTCTGCTTCTCGAGCGAACACCCGAATCTCTCGTGCTCCGAAGCATGAAAAACCCGCTCGTGTGGATTCCGTCGATCAAACTGCCGGCACCTCCGGCGACAACCCCGCCACTGCCGACGGAACAGGGGGAATGGCTCATCCACGATCCCGATCAGTTGGAAGAACTGCTGAGCCAAGCCGCGATGCGCGAAGATATGTGGACCGAGCCCGTCATCGCACGCCGGAAGCCATGATCGTGCATCGACCGAGCTTCCGCATCCGAATCCAAACCGCATGCCCCGCTCTGTCGTCTGGCTCAAGCGAGATTTGCGAACCTTCGATCATGCGCCGCTGATGCGTGCCGCGGAGATCGGCGAGGTGGTCGCGCTGTACGTGTACGAACCCATCGTAATTCATGCACCGGAGCACGATTCCTCGCATCTCGTCTTCGTCAACGAATGCCTCGCCGAAGTGCGCGAACGTTTGCGTGCGCTCGGTTCTGATGTCATCATCCGCAGCGGCGACATGATCGATGTCCTCGGTCGACTTCATGCGGAGATCAACTTCGATCAGCTCTGGAGTCACGAAGAGACGGGACTGCTGTCCACCTACGCACGAGATCGCGCCGTTCGTGCATGGTGCAGGAATCATGCGGTCAAATGGACCGAGATTCCTCAACACGGCGTCTTCAGACCGGTCCGCACTCGCGACGGTTGGGCCGGACGCTGGCACGATCGCATGAGCGAAGCAATCACCCCCGAACCGAATCAGATTCGCGGCATCACGGTGAGCATCCAACCCGGCGAGATCCGAACACCACAATCACTCGGTTTACCCGTTTCCACGCGCGAACTTGCACAAGGAGGCGGCTCCTCCGCCGCGTTCTCACTCCTCGAATCGTTCCTGTACGCGCGTGGCGAACACTATCAACGCGAAATGTCGGGGCCCGTCGAAAGTTGGGAAAGCTGCAGTCGCATCAGCCCGCATTTGGCATACGGATCCATCTCACTGAAAAC
>JBKDPX010000183.1:0-776 GCA_046342165.1 Phycisphaerales bacterium
TCGAGATAGACGGTGGGGGTCTTGTCGTTGTGCGCATCGATCGCCACCGTTCCATCGAACGAAACGATCCTGCGACCCACATCGAGGTACACGCCGGGGAAGACTTCCTTCGGAACATTCGGCGCATCTTGAACGACCGGCGTCGCTTCCGTTTTCTGCGGCACAATCGGTGCGACGGACGGCTCGGGTCGGTTCGCACAACCCGCAATCAGCGCGACGCACAACATCGAAAGTCGTCGCTGCATCAGGCCTTCTCTCCGAGCACGAGTTCGCGGAAGAGATCTCCTCGCTCCTCATAGTTCTTGAATTGGCCCCAAGACGCGCATGCAGGACTGAGCAACATGATGTCGCCCGGTTTCGCGTTCATGAAGATCCGCGTGATCGCGTTCGGCACCGTCTCACATTCCTCGACTCGCCCGCCCGCCGCTTTCGCCGCGCTTGCGATCTTCGGACCGGTCTGCCCGACGGTGTACAACCCCGCCAATGTACTCGACAGTCGACTGATCGAACTCAAATCCGCCTTCTTGTCATAACCGCCCGCGATCAAGTGGACCTTTGAACTCTCGAAACTCTTCACCGCGATCATCGTCGATTCCGGCGTCGTTGATTTCGAATCGTTGTAACACTTCACGCCGCGCCGCTCGCCGACGAATTCCAATCGATGCGGCAGGCCGCCGAAGGTTCGCATCGCACGGATGATCGCATTATCGTTCAACTCGGGACACGCTGATTTCACGACCTTCAGCGCCATCGCGGCGTTCCAAGCGTTGTGACTG
>JBKDPX010000184.1:0-7204 GCA_046342165.1 Phycisphaerales bacterium
GCATCGAACTCGCTCGCGCTTTTTGTTGGGAGAGATGTGTATGAAGACTTCAATCGTCGGAATGGTGGCTGTGGCCGGTCTCGCGACTTTCTCGCACGCCGGGGTGTTCGATTCCTACAACGTGGGATCGATCGATCAGCAGCAAGGCTGGACCACGCGCGATGCGTTCTTGACTTCCACGACGGTCGGCAACTGGGATCAGGGCATCGTGGATCTCGGTGATCGCAAGGTTTGGCGCATCTCCAACGCTGTTCGCAGTACGACCTACTCGTCGATGCCTTTCTCATTCCGTTCCGCGCAGATCGCCGGTGAAACCAATAGCGCGTTGTGGAATGACCGCGGCACGAACGGCACCGCTCCGATCAGCCCGGCTCTTCCAGGCGGATATGCCGCAACCAACACGTTCTATTCCAAGGTTCAGTTCCGTTCGAAGACGGGCGCCGCTCAACCGGGCCTCGGTCTGACGCTCTCCGCCAGCGCGAAGCAATCGACGGTGCGTATGAGCTATCTGCGCATCGAAGATAACGGAAGCACCGGATTCAACTTGATTTACAGCGATCCGGGTGCGAACGGCGGCTTCCTCAGTCCGAGCGTGACGATCGCATCGGGGCTGTCATACACCGATCTGCACACGATCGAGATGGGTGTGACCTTCGTGGACGGCGTGTCGAATGTCGGCGGAAGCATCTACGGCAACGACATCTTCACGATCAAGCTGAACGGTTCGTTGATTCACACGGGAACGACATGGGAAGCGTACTACTACAACAACGAGCGCATCACCGCGGGTACGCCGCGCCTGCAAGCGGTGGATTCCGTGCTCTTCCGAGTGAATAACTCGGTGACGGGTGGAACGCCGAGCCTGAGCGGCAACGGATTCTACTTCGAGACTGTCGAGGTCTCGAACATTCCCGCCCCCGGCGCAGCGGCTCTGCTCGGCCTCGGCGGTCTTGTCGCGAGCCGTCGTCGTCGCACGAAGTAAATCCTTCTCGCTTTGACCGCACAGGCGGTCGAGCGTCTCCTCTCCGCTCTCCATCGATCTACGAGCGAGAGGATCTCCGCCTCGCGTGAAAACGCGAGGCTGGGGATTCAAAGCCGAATGGCTGACAGACTCTCTTTCTCCTCTCGCTTGCCATGCACTGACCTGTTTGGCGAGCATTCCTGAGTTGCGCGGCGATCAGTTCCGCCGCTTACTCAACCACTCGCTCATGAGTCCGGGGCGAACGGTTTCCTCGCTCGGACTCTCCGCACGGGAGAGATGATCATGAAAAAGTCCGTTTCCGTCATGTTGTTGGCAGGTGTGCTCGCCGTTCCGGCTTCAGGTGCGATCCAGTACGTGAACGCGCTTGGCGCCAGCTCGGGTTGGTATTCAGATGACACTCGCACATCTACAGGTGTCGTGCTGAACGGCACCAACGCGTCATGGCAACCATACTTCAGCTATTCGGGCGCACCCGTCGCGAGCACCGCGAATGACGCGGCCATCGCTCAACAGCTGTACTTCACGGATTCCGGATCGGTCAGCGGTGGCGGAACAGGCGTGATGGCGATGGACGGGACAGGTGCGAACCTGGGCAAAACGAGTGTTCGCTTCTACGGCAACGGCACCGGTATCGGAACGCTGAACAGCTCGTTCAGCAGCTCGTTCCGCTGGTACATGGATCCCTACTCGACTTCGCGTACGGTCGCATTGAATCTTATGGTTCTCGGTTCGAACAACCTCGTGTACTCGCTGAGCTGGCTTGGTACGGGAGCAACTGCGAACTCCTGGCACACTTTCAATGTTGATGCTACCACTGCACCCGTCAGTGACAATGGGTGGCGCGTGTACAACAACGGAGCTCCCGGTAGCGCGGCAGGCGCCGCGAAGAGCCTGAATGACTGGCTTAACGATCCGACTTACGGATCGATCCTGAACAATGCGACCGTTCTCGGTCAGGGCTTCAACATCGGCTCTTACCAACGATTCTGCCGCGTTGGCATCGATTGGGTCGAGAGCAGTCTGATCAACAGCGGCGATCGTGTGGACTTCGGCATGGTTCCGGCTCCCGGCGCAGCGGCTCTGCTCGGCCTCGGCGGCCTTGTCGCCGGCCGTCGTCGGCGCTGAATGCTACCTCGTCAACAGCGCCGCTCCTTGAGGGCGGCGGGGAGCACACCCGGCCCATGTTGTTGACCCTTCACTCGTGGGGTTCTCCTGACGACAGCGGAAGCGATCGTCAGGGGATTTCGAACTCGCACTCGTGGTCGCCATCTCCTCGCGGCGAAGAAAGCAATATGTATGAAGACGCTCTTGGCTCATTCCATGTGCATGGCGGTCTGCACGAACCTTGCCTTTGCGCAAGTCGCCGATCAGTCCGATGATCCAGATTCCTTCGGAACCGAAGTATCGTTCTCGGTTCTCGCGGGCCAGTCTTACGCCGGCCTCACAAGCACGGTGACGGGCGCGAGCGGCAGCGGGGGAGCGACTCCGTTCTTATCAACGGCGACAATCCTCGCCGGGCGCGCATCGACAGACACGACCGTGCGATTTTCATGGAGAACTCCGAATCTCAACGAGTACTACGGCACGTCAACCGTCGGGCCGATGAACGACTCCGCAGGGTACTCGAGCCTGTTGTCGGATGTTCTGCATCTTCAGGGAATCGCGTCGACCGGATCGCAATTGCCCGACGGTCGCAGACCGGTTGATCCGTTCGTCTTGCAACTGACCTATCAAGACGGTGCGTTCTTGGATGCCGTGTACGAGTACGGGGCCACAATCGACTGGACGGAAGATGACATCGTCGCCGCAGGCGAGATTCAAATCGCTCACCGCCCCGTCGGAGGCGTTTGGACAGAGAACAGCTTGGGCAATATCTCGAGCGCCGCGGCGCTTGTGACGAACTTCTCCGGATCCTGGGCGCAATTCGCATCGACATACGGCGCGAACGATGACAATCTGACGACATTCATCGGTTGCTGGGGCGTGAACAAGCAAACGAACCATGTGTGGGCCGTGATTGATCACAATTCAGTATTTGCCGTTGTACCGGCGCCCGGGTCGGCTGCGCTGCTTGGAATGGCGGGACTGTTCGCCGGTCGGAGGCGGCGGTGAAATAACGAGTGCGCAACATTCATGCGCTCGTCACGGAGCGCAGCGGCGACACCTCTCCGCCGGCATGAACTACGAGCGAGAGGAACACCGCCCCGTGCGAAAGCATGGGGCGTGTGTTTTTAGACCGGTGAGGAATCCGCTCGCGCACCGCACTCGGGACAGATCGGTTGGTTCAAGCCAGATTTGGAGTAACCACAGAACGCGCAAGTGAACTTTCGCTCGGCAGCCGGTCCTGCGGCGGCCGCTTCTGAAGAGGCGACGGGGCGAATCAGTTCATACGCGACGGCGATTGTCGAGAGCGCCAGTGGAACTCCCACAAGCAAAACCGGTAGAACCAGCAGAAGAATGCAGGCCAGGGTGATCAGGCCCAGGACGAGTCCAAGCAGGAACAGTTTGACTGCCACAGGCTCCTTGGTCATCTTCCAGCTTTGCAGCACGGCCGCTTTGACCGAGTAACCAGAGGGATTGTCCATGATGATGAAGTTGGCGAAGTAGAGTCGAATTGAGACATACGCGGCCACGATGGCTCCGACGAACATGAAGAGTCCGCCGATTCCGATGACAACACCACTTTGAGCGGCTTGACCGATCAACGCGACGATCAAGCCGGGCGCGACGCATGCGAGATAGCCGAGGCCCAACACGAGCCCTGTGAGCAAGAGTGTTCCGAATCGTGAAAAACCGGCGAACATCATCGAGAAGTGAATGGGCTCGCCTCTGAGCTTGCGCACCATTGCATACGGAAGTCCGATGTACAGGGGGCTTGCGAGGAAGTTCAGCAGGCTGCCAAGCATGGGAATCACAAGGTTGATGCCCTCGGCGATCAATCCGATGACAAAACCGAACCCGATCAACAGCGCCGACATCAGCAAGACCAATCCGTACTGCGACTCAAAGACATTCTTCCAGCCCAGCTTGATGGAATCGGAGATGCTGAGTGTTCCGGGCGTGTATTCGCTCATGACGCGGCTCCTGTGTGATTGCGCCAAGTTACTTCCGTTGGATAAGAAAATCAAACATCAAAAAGCAAAGCCCCCGCGAGGGGCGGGGGCTTTGAGAGAATCGTATTCTGAGGTCAGATCGATCTCAGATCAGCGATCAGACCATGCCCTTGAGCGCAGCGAGCGGGCGGATCTTGACGACCTTGCGGGCCGGCTTGGCCTTGAAGGTGGTCTCTTCGCCGGTGAAGGGGTTGATGCCCTTGCGCGCGGGCTGAGCCGGCTTGGCAACGACGGTGATCTTCATGAGGTTGGGAACCTTGAAGGTGCCCGAGCCCTTGGCGAGGTCGGCGCCGATGATGGCGGACATGGTGTCAAACACGCCGGCGACTTGCTTGCGCGAGAGGCTGTTGTGCTCAGCGATCACGTTGAAGATTTCACCCTTGGTGCGGATCTTGGAAGCGCCGGTGATCTTCGCGGGCTTCGCAGCGGGTTTAGACGCCTTCGCACTCTTTGCAGCCTTCTTCGCCATAAATCAAACTCCTTTGTTGTTGCTTGTTCTCGCAAGCCTTCGTGTTTTTACCTGTTTTCACGCAGGTTTGCAAGCGCCCGGAACTCCTCCGAGCAGCGTTGACGCATCATTTTCGGCGGGTCCGAGCGTTTTTCTCCAAACTTGCTCGAAAAACTCGGCATTTTCGCACATATTTTTAGTCAGCTTTCGAAAACAACGCGTTTTCAGGGGGTTTCGGACTGCTCTGCCGAGGCTTCAGCGACAACTCAAGACAAAATGGGGAATGATCGGAGTGACCGCTCTCACGTTCCTCGTGCGCGTAAGTCGCCGCGGCGACATGCGACCAGAGCAGAGGCGATACGTATGCTCCATCGATGCGGAAACCGTGACCCGTGTGGCTATGCCATGAATACTCGCGAACATGCGGGTGCCGGAGTCGGAAGGCGTCTCGGAATCCGATGCTGTTGAATGTCCCGAGCAAGTCTTCGCATGCGAAGCGGCCGCGCTCGGCATCCAGTCGACTTCGACCTGAGTTGAAATCCCCCAGAACGAGGCATCGTGTCTCTACATACCGACGCGCGTAAGCCAGCAGATGATGCCAATATTCGAGTTTGGGCCGAATCATCGTGTCGTCCGGCACATGAACCGCGGCGATCCGGAGTGCGAATTCCGGAATACCGACCTCCAGCCAGCGATTGGACCATAAGTCTCCGGGAGGTGCGGTGTTGAGAAGATCGATGGGATGGCGAGATGCGATCAAAATACCGTTTCGACGGCGTGAAAGAGGGGTGGTGTGCTGATAGCTATAGCCGTGATCGGACAGGACACCGCAGATCTGCCCGCCGACCGTCGACCGGAACTCGGTCAAAGCGACGATATCCGGGCGACGCTCCACGATCGCCAAGGTGATGGCGGGCATGCGGTTGGCCCCGCCTCCATGCAGGATGTTCCATGTCATCAGTGACAGCACGAGACTACGGTACACCATGGACCGTCCGATCGTCGCCTTTTTGCATCCGGTTCCAGGTAATCCGGAAGTCCCGGGGGCTGTGCTCACCTTTGGGCAATTGGTGACGATTCCGCGGCCGCAACTACTCGACGCCGTTCGAGGGGCCACCGTCATCGTCACTTGGGTCACGGATCGCGTTGACGCCGAACTTTTGGATGCCGCCGGGCCGCAGCTCAAAGCGGTCTGCAATTTCGCGGTCGGTTACGACAATATCGATCTGGAGGCGTGTCGAGCACGGGGAGTGATGGTCACCAATACGCCGATGGCGGTCAACGAGGGCACGGCTGACATGGCATGGACGCTTCTGCTTGCCGCGGCGCGCGGACTGCTGCCTGCTGATCGTTACGCAAGGTCAGACGATTACCCGCGGAACGGTCCCGTCGGTATCACGGATTTCCTCGGAATGGACATCAGCGGGCGCACGCTTCACATCGTGGGGGCGGGGCGTATCGGTTACGCGACAGCGCTGAGATCCCTGGGATGGGGAATGCGTGTGATCTACACGGATACCGAGCGCAAGCTCGAGTTTGAGATGGCTCCACTCGCCGGAAAGCGGGTGAGCTTGGAAGACGGGCTTCGCGAGGCGGATGTGGTGTCCGTTCATGTGCCGCTTTTGCCGACGACTCGTCATCTCATCAATCGCGACAACATAAAGCTCATGAAGTCGACTGCGATTTTGATCAACACTTCGCGGGGTCCGACGGTGGAAGAAGCCGCGCTTGTTGAAGCGCTCACATCGAAGAAGATCTACGCTGCGGGATTGGATGTATTTGAGTTCGAGCCGCGAATCAGCGCGGAACTGCGCGCGCTCGACAATGTGGTCATGACACCGCACATCGGAAGTGCGGAGCGCAAGTGGCGCGAGGTGATGACGCAGATCACATGCGAAAACGCGGCGGCAGTCGTGGCCGGCAAGCATCCTCCGAATCGAGTTGTGTAAAGAAAAACCGGCCGAAACCGGCCGGTTCTGGAGAATCACTTCAACTCTCGAATCTCAGCGCTTCCATTCCTTTTCGCCAAAGTGCAGTTCGAGATATCGAGCGACATAATCAACGATGGAACTCACTTCGGGAATGGCGGGGTTGCCTGTCATGCCCATCGGTTCGAAGCGCATGCCCTTGAAGCGAATGACCGCTTCGTTCACGGACAGGCCGAACTGGAGAGAGAGGCTGAATGCGCGGCAGAATGCCTGACACATGCCGCTGATGGTTGAACCTTCCTTCGCCATCTTGATAAAGATCTCGCCCGGACGACCGTCGGGATAAAGACCGATCGTGAGGTAGCCCTCATGTCGTTCGATCGAGAACTTGTGGGTGACTGATTCGCGAGTGACGGGGAGAGCCTGACGGACGGTGAGCATGTTGTCCTCCTGCGCTGACTGCGGCGTTTCGGGGCCGCGGGTGCAATCCTTTGCACCGGAATCGGGTTGCTCGGTCGGTTCGTGCATACGGCACCACGATAGCAAACTTCGGTCCCGGAGGCGAATCGAAACTCGCGTTGTGAGTATCGGCGCGCGCGGGAACATTCCGTGAATTGAAGATCAGCCGCCGGCGCTGCCCTCGCCGCCGGGCAGGGTCCTGGACCACGGGTCGAGGTAGTCGTTGATCGCCGCTGCGGTGAGCTTCTTGCCGCAGAGATCCGGTGTTCCGACC
>JBKDPX010000185.1:0-5321 GCA_046342165.1 Phycisphaerales bacterium
GGGATTCGAAGCCGAACAACTCAAGGCGCAGGAAGTCAGCCGCTCCGGCGGGAAGACCGAGGAACGCCAGATCGGTCTCGCCGCGGATCACGTCGCTCGACTCAAGCACCTCAACATCGAGCCGACGGATGACTCGACAAAATTCACGATGCACGACGTGCGTGGTCGCATCGAGGCGATCTTCAACGGATCCAACTTCGACGAACATGCGCGTCCAAGCGTTTCCGCGAGCGGCCGCCGCATCGGCATCGTTGTGGATCGCACTGGGTTCTATTCCGAGATGGGCGGACAGGAAGCCGACGTCGGCATGATCCGACTGCTGAGCGCCTCAAACGCGGCCAAGCGTTCGAGTGACGTCGGTGAGTTCGTCGTCGAGAGCGTCAAGACCTTCGGCGGCTACGTGCTTCACATCGGACACCTCACACGCGGAGAATTGCATGTCGGCGACACGGTCTCCGTGGAGATCGATAAACTGCGCCGCGCGAAAACCGCGAACAATCACACGGCGACGCACATCGCGAACTTCGGATTGAGAAAGATTCTCGGTTCGCACGTCGACCAAAAGGGTTCGGCGGTCGCGGCGGATCGCATGCGCTTTGACTTTTCGAACAACCAGCCCGTTGCGCCGGAACAACTCGCGGAAGTCGAACGGATCGTCCGCGGACAGATCAAAATGGATCTGACCGTCTATGCCGATCCCGCGCCGCTTCATCTCGCGCGGAACATCTCGGGACTGCGTGCCGTCTTCGGTGAAACCTATCCCGACCCCGTTCGCGTGGTCAGCATCGGAGAACCGGTCGCGCAGTTGCTTGACAACACCGCGAATCCGGCATGGAACGAGCTCAGCATCGAGTTCTGCGGCGGCACGCACGTGGCATCGACAGCGGTGATCGGTGATTTTGCGATCGTCTCGGAAGAGGCCGTCGCCAAGGGTGTTCGTCGTATCACGGCTGTCACTGCTGATGCGGCGACCGCTGCCGCCAAAGTCGCGGACGATTTCACCGAGAAGCTCAAACAAGCGGCCGCGTTGAGCGATCCCGCGCTCTCAAAGGCGCTTCCGGGAATCATCACCGAACTCGAAGCCGCAACCATGAGCGTCTCCCGTCGAGCAACGCTGAGAGCGACCGTTGCCGCGTTGCAGGAGCGCCTCAAGGCGGCGGAAAAGAACATGTCCGCCCAGATTCGCGATGAGGCCGTGAAGTTGGCCAGAGTCATCGCATCCAGCGCGGTCAACAGCAATGACGCGATCGTCGTGGCGGACATCGAAATCCCCGATGACCGAGCGGCTCTGCAAGCCGCCGTCAAAACCGTGCGAGACACATGCACGCACGCATCAGTGATTCTGATCGGCGTCGACTCCGCATCCGGCAAGGCCAGCATCTTCGCGTCCGTCTCCGACCATCACCTCAAGTCCGGACTCAAGGCCGGCGATTGGGTGCGCGAAGTCGCGGCGATCATGGGGGGCAAGGGCGGCGGCAAGCCTGATTCCGCGCAGGGCGGAGGCTCTGACCTCTCGAAACTGAAGGATGCGTTGTCACTCGCGCGCACCTTCGCGCTCAAGATCGTCATGTGATCGATGTGAGGTGACGACAACAAAAAACACCCGCTTCAGGCGGGTGTTTTTCTTGCAATCAGATGTCATCCCAATCACTTCTTGTCATCAAGATTCTTGATCTTGATGTTGCGATACCACACATCATCGCCGTGATCCTGAAATGCGATGTGCCCCTTGGGTTGCTTGCCGAAGTGTTTCCAATCCTTGAACTTGCTCGCCGCGATGCGTTTCTTCCAGTCGTCACTGCCCAATGAGTACTCCACGACCTTCTTTCCGTTCAGCCAGTGTTCGACCTTGTCGCCGTTCACCACCAGCTTCGCCGTGTTCCACTCACCCGCGGGTTTCGTCGCGTCTTCCGTGCACGCATACAAACCGTAACACGCCGCGGCTGATGTCTCGGCTTTCTTGCCGTCGTTGTGCTTCGCGTTATCGAGGATCTGATATTCGGGACCGGTGAGATAAGGCTCTCCGTCGATCTCCGCCACGCGATACATCACGCCGCTGTTGCCGCCCTCGCTGACCTTCCACTCGAACGAGAGTTCGAAGTTCGCGTACTGCTCTTTCGTGATGATGTTGCCGGAGCCCGTGCCGCGCTTGAAATGAAGAGTGCCGTCAACCACGGTCCAGCACGGAGGCAGTTCGGATTTCTTGTATCCACGGAAGTTGTCGGCGCCGGTGCCGTCGAAGAGCACCGTCCATCCTTCATCCTTCGCGGTTTGCTTTGCGCCGTGCTCCTGATGGTGATCCTGCCCGAGCGCGTAAGCGCCGGACAACGCCAGCGCGACGATCATGAAACCGGTTGTACGCATGGTTCTTTTCTCCTGAATGTGCCCCCACAGCATAACCGAAGCTCTTCGCACTCGCGACCTATCATTCCCGCATGTCCTCACCGACACCGGTCACGATTCGCACGCTCCTCCGTTCAGCCCGGGAAGGCGCACCTTTCGCCTGTCTGACGTGCTACGACGCGACAACCGCCCGTTGGCTCGAACGCGCGGGAGTACCCGTGTTGCTCGTCGGCGATTCCGCGGCGGAGGTCATCCTCGGTTTCAAGCGCACCATCGACATGCCGCTCGAAATCTTGATCGCACTGACCGCCGCCGTAAAGCGCGGCGCTCCCAATACAGTGGTGATGGCGGACATGCCATTCATGTCATACCAATGCGATGAGGCCGCGGCGATTCGAAACGCCGGTCGATTCATGACCGAAGGCCAGGCCGATTGCGTCAAACTTGAAATGGATCGCTCCTACGCGCCGCTGGTCGAGAAACTCGCGCGAGCGGGAGTTCCCGTGATCGCTCACATCGGAAGTAAACCACAGCACGCCGCGCTCCAGGGCGGATATGGCGCCGCAGGTCGCACCGAAGCGGAGATCGAAGAGATCGTCGCGGATGCCATCGCGCTCGAACAAGCGGGCGCCGTCATGCTGCTCGTTGAAGCGGTGCCGGATCAGGCGACGGAGCGCATCCTTCAGTCGACGTCAGTTCCATTGATCGGCATCGGTGCCGGAACGGCGTGTCATGGACAAGTACTCGTCATCCACGACCTTTTGGGGATGACCGATCGACCGCCGCGCTTCGCGGCATCGGTCGCTCAACTCGGTGAAGCGATCAAGTCCGCCGGCGAGGAATGGGTTCGGCGAGTGGCGGCCCGTGATATCGGGGGCGTGCGCTACGAGATGAAATCCGCGACCGTTCGGCCGAACAACTGAAAACTGCCGTATTTGCGCATCGACAGACCTGAAACACCCGAAAAGAATCTCGGAGTGTGACGCATGCGACGTTTCGTGTCATTCGGGCCCGCGTTTGTCGTGCTGCTCAGCGCGCTCGCCGTGCTGTTGACGCTTCCGGGCGCGGTCTCTCGCATCATGGCCGAGCGCGCCAAGGCGCGCGTCGCCGTCGCACGTGCTGACCTGGATCGCGATCCCGTCCTTGATCAACTGAACAACGCGATTCGAAAGGTCGCCGATGCGATCGAACCCTCGGTGGTTCATATCGAAGTGCTTTCAAGATCGCCCGATCTTATGAGAAGCAGTTCCGGCGCGGGTTGGGTCTTTGATGACCAAGGTCACGTCATCACCAACGCTCATGTCGTCGCATCGGCCGAACGCATCCAGGTCCAGTTCTTCGACGGACGACTTGCGGAGGCCGAAGTGCTTGGCGCCGATCCCGCGGCGGATGTCGCCGTACTCAAAGTGCCCGCCGGACCGCACCTTATTCCCGCGCGTCGAGCGACGGGCGAGCGCGTGTATCGAGGCGACCGCGTATTCGCCTTCGGTTCACCGTTCGGATATAAGTTTTCAATGTCCGAAGGTATCGTCTCCGGACTCGGACGCACCGCGCGAGCCGTCTCGGGTTTCGCCGGTCTCTCCAATTTCATTCAAACCGACGCGGCGGTGAACCCCGGAAACTCAGGTGGTCCGTTGGTTGACTTCAAAGGTCGCGTGATCGGCATGAATGTCGCCATCGCCACAGCATCGCAAGCCGACGGCACGACGGAAGGTCAGTCCTCGGGAATCAGTTTTGCGATTCCCCTCGAAACCGTCGAACGACGCGTCGAACAGTTCATGCGCTCCGGCAAACCCGAGAGCGGCTGGATCGGAATCGAGTACCGTCCGAATCAGGCTTATGGCAAGGATGATTTCGAAGGTCGCGGCTTGATGGTGTTGAGCGTGTTGCCCGACGGCGGAGCGGAACGCGCCGGTATCAAAGTTGGTGATTTCCTCACCGCCATCAACGGTCAGCCGCTCGTGAGCGATGATGTGCTTCGGGCCATCGTCGGTTCAAGCACTCCGGGAACTGTCGTGACGTTCGATGTGTGGCGTCAGGGTGAGTCGTTCAAGATCGATGTGACACTTGGCGATGTCCCCCGAAGCCAGCAGATCGGACGCGCTCGCATGGAACTCTTCCGGCTGTACGGATTGATGCTGCAAACCGCTGAGGAGGGCGGAGTCATCGCGATGATTCCCGAACCTGACAGCCCCGCAGGCGTCTCGGGATTCGTGACAGGTGATCGGGTCATCGCCGTGAGCGATAAAGAGATCGCAACCGCTGAAGAGGCCTTCTCGGCCTTGATCGAAGCCGGTGCTCTGCTCGGCAAAAGCGTTGAAATCACCGTCGAGGCCAATCCCTCGGACTCAGTCGGCCAATCGAATCGACGCACGATTCTGCTTCAGCGCTGAGGCGAACCGATTTCAACACGCACAAGAGTTCCGAGCCTCGGGACGGCTCGGCTGTCGGCGACCCAAACCGGCTCTTCGATGCCGGAATCGGGATTCATCAAGTGGCTGAATGCGATCGTCTCCGTACCGAAGGTCGACAGTCCGATCAGCGTTCCCGAATGATCGGCGTCATACAGCGTGGCGCCTTGTTTGACCCGCTCAAGTGAACCGGCGAACACGAAGTGCGATTGCCGCAGTGTGTCACGGAGATTCACATCCGTGCGCGCGTTCTTCACCCATGCGCGCGGATCCCAATCCGCTCCCGCGACGATGAGGCGTATCTCAACCTCCGCGCCTTTGGGAGGAACCGGTCTCATCGTCTCGCCGGTCCAATCAAAGGAACCGGGAGTGCCGGGGATCAACCCCGCGAGCAGCAATGCGGCGTGAATGTGCGAAGGTCGCGCCTCAGTCATCACCAAAGACTCGTGCTCTTTCGTGTCTTTGGTACACACGATCGCCTCGAGATAGACGGTGGGGGTCTTGTCGTTGTGCGCATCGATCGCCACCGTTCCATCGAACGAAACGATCCTGCGACCCACATCGAGG
>JBKDPX010000186.1:0-11224 GCA_046342165.1 Phycisphaerales bacterium
CGCCAAATCGTCGTGCGCGGCGTGACCCCGACGGCGATGACCGTACACGAAGGAGTGCGATTGACCGAGGGACGCTTGCCCGTCCAAGGCGCCGACGAGATCATCGCCGGATCCATGGCGTACGAAGTGCTCGGCGTTTCACCCGACGATCTTGCGATCGGGAAGTCACTCTCCATCGATGGCAGAAGCCTCTCGGTCGTCGGATCATTCAACGCCTCCGGTACCGTGTTTGACTCGGAACTGTGGACGCCGATGACCGACATTCAGAACGCGACCAAGCGTGAAACAATTTCGTGTGTTGTCGCGACACTCGATCCCGCCGAGGCCGAACTCGCAGACATCGATGCGTTCACGAAGCTCCGCCCGGATCTTGAATTGTCGGTCGTCGGTGAGGCCGACTATTACGGTTCGCTCGCGGCGTTCTTCAAGCCCCTGCAAATCGTCACATGGATCACTGCGCTCTTGATCGCCACAGGCGGAGTATTCGGCGGATTGAACACGCTCTACGCCGCGTTTGCCGCGCGAATTCGAGAGTTCGGCACACTTCGATCACTCGGCTATCGCAAAGGCGCCATCGTGCTCAGTCTGATTCAGGAATCCGTGATCGTGACGATGGCCGGATCACTGATCGCATGCATCGCCGCCATGTTGTTTCTCGACGGCGTCTCCGTGCGTTTCTCCATGGGGGCGTTCGGTATCATCATCGATTCAGGTGTGATTCTCGTCGGGCTGTCAACGGGACTCGCCCTCGGTATCATCGGAGCGTTGCCGCCCGCTTGGCGCGCGCTGAACTTGTCCATTCCCGAAGCATTGAAAGCCGTGTGATCGGAGCATCAGCATGAAACACCCCATCGCAATCGTCGCCCTCGCAGCCTCCGTCTTCGTGAGTGGCGCAGTCGCCCAAACCACGGGCGGAATCAAACCCGCACCGCTTGATCTCAAGGGCCTGCCGACCGGGATCATCACATCCGACACGCCTGCCGGTCCCATCGCTTCTCCCAAGATCGTTCGTGCAACGGCAAAGAAGGGCGATCGCGTCAGCGTGACGGGCCGAATCGGCGGTGGAGCCGTACCGTGGGTCAAAGACAGAGCGATGTTCACCATCGTCGGTGATGAACTCGAGGCATGCACTGATCACGGCATGGACGGTTGCCCGCAACCATGGGATTACTGCTGCGAGCCGAAATCCGACATCGCGCAGTGTTCCGCCACGATTCAGATCAACGATCCCAAAGGGAAGTTGATTCGTGTCGGCATGAAAGGCAAAGCGGGGCTGGTCGAACTCTCCGATGTGACCGTGACGGGGATCGTCCAATCCGTCGATGACAAGACCTTCGTGATTGCCGCGGAATCGTTGTTCGTGTGGCCTGCATTGCCCGCCGGTTGGGCGGTGGGGCACGGACCGGACTCGACGAAAACTCCCGCACAGATTCGTGCGACGGCGAATGTCGGTGACGAAGTGGCCGTGAAGGGCCGGATCGGTGGTGCGGAAAACCCCATCGCCGACGGAATTGCGCAATTCACGCTCGTCGGTTCCGAGGTTGAGTTCAAGGCGGAATCAGCGAATCCCTGGGTCTACAGCGATGCCGCCAAGGAGACGCTTGCCGCGGCTATGTGTGAGATTCGCTTTCCCGACGCATCCGGGGAAGCGTTGAAAGTCGAAATGGATGGTCGCCGCAACATGACCGCCGGCGCCGAAGTTGTCATCATCGGGACAGTCGCGAAGAACGACGCTGACGGCCTTGTGATTCACGCCAAGAAGGCGCTGAAGCACTGAACGAGAGCTTTACTCCGCCTTCACGACAACCACGGGAGCCGCTACAGACTCCTCGGTGCGCATGCTTCTCCACTTTGCGACCGGAATGAAGCCGATCGCCATGATCGCGAGTTGCGACACACAGAACGCCAAAAGCCAGAAAACCGCCGAGTCCATGAACCCGTACGAGTGAAGGCCCACTCCCAACATGTTCGTGCCGAACCAAGACCACGCCGTCACGATGTTCCCGAAAACCGCGAGCACCGCAACGCCTCGATCCTTCAGCATGCCGCCCCAGCGACCGTGGAGGATGATCAGCGTGATAAACACGATGAGCGCGGCGCCATTCTCCTTCGGGTCCCATCCCCAGAACCGACCCCACGACTGATCAGCCCAGATCCCGCCTAACACCGTGCCGACAAAGCTCGTAAGACATGCAAAGCACGTCACGCCGTAGATCATCTTGGGTACGGATTTCATGGCGTCGCCTGCGAGTCTGCGCGTGAATGCTCCGAATATCAGATATCCCGCGGCGATGAACCCGGCAAGGAACACAGCTGAGTAACCGATCGTGATCACAACCACATGAGTCGCAAGCCAGAAATTGGAATCAAGCACGGCCTGCATCATCTGCATGGTGTCGCCGCCGGTGCTCAAGTTATGCGCGACAATCAGTGTTCCGAATCCGATCAGCGCCGCGACGGCGTTGCCGATGCCAAGTCGGACGAACCACTCGGCCGCGACTGCCATGGGAATGCAAGCCCAGCCGATGAAGATGGCGGAGGAGTACAGGTTCGTGACCGGCGGCCGGCCCTGCAGATACATGCGCATCGCCAACCCGATCGTGTGAACGATGAAGGCGACGGTGATCACCGCCAGTGCGCTGCGGGATAATGTCCGCGGCCAGTCGGAGTTTTGCATCGTGCGTGTCATGAAGCCAAGACACGCAAGGACGAAGGCGAACATATACAACGCAGCCGTGCTCGAGAACGGCGCAGCCACGTTGAACATGACCTCCGCTCTGGATCGATTGAAGTCCGCGGGCAAAGCCTCTGCGATACGCGCCTGGTATTTCTCGACCGATGTGTTGAACCCGTTCGAATCCGCGCCGCGGGCGGCGAACAGAATGTCGACGATGAATCGCGTGGATTCGTATTGCTCCAGAGATGGATCCTGCAGCAGCTCGCTGAGAGGCTTCCACTCCTGCCCGTCGGCCAACGGTGCGAGAAGATACGGATTACGCCCGAGTTTGAGTTCTTGATACGCGATCAACTTCTCGAAGAGTTCCACGATCCGCGATTGAAACAGATCTCGATCCTTCTTCGGAATATCCACAGCGAGATTGGCCTGCTGCTCGATCTTTTCGATATGCGGACGGATCTCGTTCATCGTGAAGCGAATACGACGCTTCTCATCGATGCCCAACATCGACACGATATCCGGGTGATCGATTCGGAAGATCTGGCGGGTGTCGGCTTTGTCAGGTTCGGCGATGATCTCAAGATACCACGCGCTTGCGGGCATCACGGACTTCACGATCTTGCCGTCCGGCCCTTTGTCCTCGACGGCGATGCTTTGGCGACCGCTCAATGTCATCAGCGAGTTGCGCGCAAAGGTGTCGAGAGGCTTGACGCGGCCTTCAGATGACACGGGAATCCTGCCGAAATCCTCAAGATGGTCCGAGATCGAACTGCGCTCGTGCTTCAGAGGAAGCGAAGCGACGTATGCCGCGCACAGAAGTGCGAGAATCCAAGGCAGTACCTTTTTCATGCCACGTTCCTCCGGATCGGTGCAGCCAGTCGCATGCCGAAGTGAATCAGTAATCCGAGCGTGACCATCGCGCAGGAGATGTAAGGCAGCAGCCAGCCGGGGTTGGTCACGACCTGCAGGATCGTGGTCTTGTCACCCGGCTTGAAGCTCGCCTGATACAGCGTATCTCCCGCGTATCTCAGCGGATTGTTCATGTAGATCAACGCCTCGCGATCGGTGTTACGGGCGGGATCCTGAATGCGAACCTGACTCGAGAAGTTGCGAGGAACATTGGTTCCGACGAACTTGTCATGCCTGAAATCAATCAGCGAGATCGTGTACGGCTTATAGGTTCGCTCAAATCGCAGTGCGACTTGATACTCCTTGTCGCCGACCTTCACGCTCTGCAACTCCGTCAATCCGACGGAGAAGAGATAGGTTCCGATCTCCTTACCTTGATGCGAGAGCGTCATATAGGCGCTGGGGACATCCACGTTCGCTCCATCGACGCCTGTCGCCGCCGGGATTTCAATCGCGGCCATATTCCGCCCGAGCCCCGTATCCGCGCGCCGCAGTTGAGACTGTGTCGCTTGCATCGGCCCTAAAAAGCCCGAGTTTGGCATCCACTCGTTAATCTTGATGGTGAATGGGATGCGCGAATCCTCGATCATCGTTCCAGGTGAATCCATGAGTCCTTGGGGAATCACGGTGACGGTGTCATTGGTCGAATCGGAGGAGTCAACGATCGCAAGTTCGGATGTGCGGATGTCCTCGACGAAGTTCGCGCTTGCGCCTTCGTCGATGGTCATGTTGCCTTCCTTGGCCGCCATGCCGGTGACGAATTCACCGACGAGCAGCAGGATCACCCCCGCATGCGAAATGATCACACCGATTCGCTTCGGAGACCATGTGAAGCGAACGACAAACGCCGCGGTCAGATTCACGAACAGCAACACGCCCAGCGTAAGTCCGCCCGGAAAGGGAATCGCGCCACGCAATCGCACGATGTCTTCGGGCATGAAGATCTGAAGCGGAACCAAAACGAAGATCGATCGGAAGTAGAGATCCACGACAGTCCAGATGCCCTGATTCACCTGTGCCAATGTTCCCGCGAGCGTGAGAAACATGGAGAGTGATAAGAGCGCGACGGTCAGTTTGAGGGAACTGAGATTTTCGAGAACCTTTCGCATCAGCGCGCCTCGCTTTCAGTCACGGAATCGAGAATGAATCGCTCGAAAGCTGCGGCGTGATTCGTCGCGCCCTGCGCGGTTCCCGTGAGTTTGAAGAACCACGTCGTCTCGGGTTCCGTGACGATCGCGGTGATCATGCGGCGCGCCTTGGGCTCATCTTCCAGGTCCACCAAAACCGTGTTCGGAGCGATCTGACGCATCGGTTGCGCGGCAAGTTCCGCGACCGGAGCGAGTCCGAACTGACCGCGCCATCGATTGATGTTGGGCAGTGCGCCGCCTCCGTCTCCCCGCAGACTTGTGAGTGTGATTCGAGCGCCCTCCGGAGTATCGAACGCGATGATGGCGATGCCCGAAGCATCGCGACCGACCTTCCAGGATTCCGGAACTTTGGCAGCCTTCGCCCGGGCGAGCACGCCGCTCTCAGGCATCGGAGGTTGAACGATCGGAACCGCCGCGCTCGCGTCAACCGGCGGATGATTCGCCGGAAGCGTGGCCGCAGGTTGTTGAACTTGCGGTTCAGGGGCTCTGAGTTTGAAGCTGCGACAGAAATCGAAGAACTCATTCTCCATCTCGGTCGCTTCGGCTTTCGTGGCGACAGCCTTTACGAACCAGGTGTTGCCATCGCCGGTCTCGATGACCGCGCCGAGCATGTCCTCATTCGGACCCGAAAGCCTTGTGGTGTTGATGCGAATACCTTCGGACATTTCCGAGATCACGGTTTCCGCAAGTTCCGGATCCGTCGTCGGATTGAGGCCGAGTTGCCCGCGCCATCGGTTGATGTTCGCAAGCATGCCCCCGACATCACCCGGGAACGTCGACACGAGAACCTGCACTTTGCCCTTTTCGAACGTGGCGACGCGCATCGGCTCGCTCGTCGGAACTTCCTTCCATGTCGAAGGAACATTCCACGCGACGTTCGAGGGTTTGCGCGCGGGTAATGCGACAGTTGTGGAGGCTTTATTCGTCGCGATGCTCTTCGCGTCTTTCGTCACCGTGTAGGTGCGAATGTCGTCGCGTTCGCATCCGCTTGACAGAAAGATCGCCGCGGCTGCCAGTGAAAGTACGACCGACGGTCTGTTCCGCATGTGTGAGGGTAGCCTTCCGACTCTGCAAGTGCGAAATGCTACGAAGCTGACTGACGTTCAGTTCCCCGAGATTCCGTCCGCCGCGGTCAAGCGCCCGGATGATCCGCGACAGCCGTGGGATGCATCGGCTTAGTGATCACGCGTTCGCCGGGCATCGGGTTGAATCGAGACCCGTAGAGCGGAATGCGGCGGTTCGCCTTGTTCGAACTCAGAGCGGGCGCGAACACGAGCGTCAACACTGCAAGCGCCACATTGGCGATGAGCTGGGCGCCGATGCCGCGCTGATTGAAGTACATCATCGTGCTGGTAACGACGACGATCGCCAAGCCCAGGGGGATCGCCAACTGCCAACCGGCCATCATGATCTGGTCGTAACGCAGTCGCGGGATCGTCCAGCGAATCAACATCGCGAAGCACACGATCAGCGTGACCTTCGTGATGAAGATGCCCAGCTTCACCATCACACCCAGAATGGACATGTGATCCGGTGAAGTCAGTTCGTTCATCACCGGCATGAACGGGAAGTGATATCCGCCGAGGAAGAGCAGCGTGAAGAACGCGGCGCTCGTGAACAAGTGCGAGTACTCCGCGAGGAAGTACAACGCGAATCGCATGGATGAATACTCGGTGTGGAAGCCGCCGACCAGTTCTTGCTCGCACTCCGCGTTATCGAACGGCGCGCGATTGCATTCGGCGAGCGCGGCGACATAGAACAGAACAGCCGTCAACGGGTTGCTCAGGATCAACCATCCGTTGTTCACCTGATAACGGATGATCTGTTCCGGCATCAATGTGCCGACGATCAGCAGCACCGCCAACAACGCCATGCCCATCGGGATTTCGTAAGAAATCATCTGCGCGGAGGCGCGGAGGCTGCCGAGGAACGAGAACTTGTTGTTGCTCGCCCAGCCGCCGATTGTCACGCCGTACACGCCCAGCGCCGCGATCGCCAGGAGATACACGATCCCGACGCTCACGTTCGCTCCCGCCACATGCACGGGTCCGCCCTCGATCACGTGTCCGCCGAAGAACGGAATGTCGGGGCATTCAAACTGGCCGCCCCACGGGATCACAATGAATCCGATGAGCGCGGGAATCACGACGATCGCCGGCGCGAGTGTGAACAGAATCTTGTCAACCCGGTTGGGCGTGAAGTCCTCTTTCAGCATGAACTTGATGCCGTCGGCCAATGGTTGGCCGAGTCCGATGCAACCTTTCAGGAAGCTCAGGAAGGGCAGACCGAAGTCGAAGCCCACGCGATTGGGGCCGATTCGGTCTTGGATGTACGCGCTGATCTTGCGCTCGAAGTACACGTAATACGCGACCAGTCCCAACATCGTGTGCACGATGAGGAACATCGTGAGGAAGGAGACGATCAACTGAGCCGTGAGCCAGGTTGGTGGGGCCATAGCAGTCTCTACCCGCGGGTGACGATCGACGCGCCGGATCGGAAGTCCATTTCACGTGCCGCGACGCCGAAGTTTCTGAAAGCGAAGGGTAAGAGTCTCGCGAGGATGATTCAAGAGCCCTTTGTTCGGGTTTCGAGGGACTTTTTCAGCCCCGATTGCTACCGTTGAGCACTCGGATTCATCCAGTCGGTTTTCAGTCGGCGTCTTGCCGCGGACCGGTTCTCCGATGAAGCTCCGAGTGTCCATTCAGGAATCCGGATTTCAATGCCCACGATCACCCTCCCCGATGGTTCCCAGAAGGTCTTCGAAAAGCCCGTGACTGCGCTCGAAGTCGCGCAGTCGATCGGCGCGCGCCTGGCACAGGCCGCGTTGGGGTGCAAGATCAACGGCAAGCTCAGTGATCTGTCCACGGTACTTGAGTCGGACTGCGGGCTTGCGATCGTGACCGACAAAACACGAGACAAGAAGCCCGACCCTGATGGTTTGTACCTGATTCGCCACTCCGCCGCGCACATCATGGCGGAAGCGATTCAGGACATCGTCGGAAAGCAGGTTCAACTCGCCTATGGACCGCCGACTGAGACGGGCTTCTTCTACGACATGTTCGTTCCCGAGGGCGTGAAGATCTCGAGCGATCAGTTCGGCGCCATCAACGCGCGCATCGCCGAGATCATCAAGGAGAATCGCCCCTTCACGCGGTACGAAGTCTCTTGCGAAGACGGTCTCGCGAAGCTCAACGCAGAAGGCAACAAGTACAAGGTTGACAACGCGGAGCGCGCCCTGGGGCGCCCCTCATCCGTGTACCGCGGCCCCAAAGCGGCGCCGGTCGATCCTTCATCCGCCAACGCATCACCGCTCACGTTCTACGCCACCGGTATTCCCGGGAAGAACTGGGAGGATCTGTGCCGCGGCCCGCACGTTCCGGCCACCGGGCGCATCGGCGCGGCATGTGTGATGTCATTGGCCTCCGCATATTGGCACGGCGATGAAAACTCCGATCGATTGATTCGCGTGTACGGCACCGCATTCGCGACTCAGGCTGAACTCGACGAGTTTTTGAAGCAGAAGGAAGAAGCCGCCAAGCGCGATCACCGCGTGATCGGCCGCGCGCTTCGTCTGTTCCACATTGACGAAACCGTCGGTCAAGGCTTGATTCTGTGGACGCCGAACGGTGCGATCGTGCGCAAGGAACTTCAGAACTTCATCGGCGAGGAACTTCGCAAGCAGGGATACACCGAAGTCTTCACGCCCCACATCGGTGGTTTGGATCTGTATAAGACGAGCGGCCACTTCCCGTATTACAAAGATTCGCAGTTCGCTCCGATCATCGAGCGCGAGGCGATCGAGCAACTCAGCAAATCAGGCTGCAGTTGTGCGGAGATGATCAACCGAATCGAAGGTGTGAGCGCGAAACTCGCCGCGGGAATCAACGAGCGCACGGGCAAGGAGACCATCACCCCCGATCGCGTCCTGGCGGACGACAAGTTGCTGCCGGGTTTCATGCTCAAGCCGATGAACTGCCCTCACCATGCGAAGATCTTCGCAAGCGCTCCGCACTCGTATCGCGACATGCCGGTTCGTCTGGCGGAGTTCGGCACGGTCTATCGATGGGAACAGTCGGGCGAACTGAACGGCATGACACGCGTGCGCGGGTTTACGCAGGATGACGCTCACCTCTTCTGCACCGAAGACCAAGTCGCCGATGAAGTTCAAGGCTGTCTGAGTTTGGTCAAGATCATCTTCAAAGTTCTCGGGATGAAGGACTATCGCGTTCGAGTCGGATTGCGCGATCCCGACAGCAACAAGTACACGGGCACGAAGGAAAGTTGGGACAAGGCCGAAGCGGCATGTATCGCGGCGGCGCAGTCTCTTGGCGTTGAGTTCAGCCGCGAACCCGGTGAAGCGGCGTTCTACGGACCGAAGATCGACTTCGTGGTCAAGGATGTCATCGGTCGCGAGTGGCAGCTTGGCACGGTTCAGATCGACTACAACATGGCCGTGCGGTTTGATCTGTCGTACATCGGACCTGACAACCGTGCGCATCGTCCGGTGGTCATTCACCGCGCGCCGTTCGGCAGTATGGAGCGTTTCTGCGGCGTGCTGATCGAGCACTTCGCCGGCGCTTTCCCGACCTGGCTCTGCCCTGAGCAAGTTCGCGTGCTGCCCATCAGTGACAAGAGTCTTGAGTACGGCCGCAAGGTGCTTTCGACACTCAAGGCAGCAGGCATCCGCGCGTCACTTGATGAGAGCAACGAGCGTATTCAAGCCAAGGTCAAAGTCGCGGCTGACGAAAAGGTCGCCTACATGCTGATCGTCGGTCCGCGCGATGCCGAGAGCAATGCGGTCAGTGTGCGTGCTCGCGGTATCGAGAAGGATCTTGGCGCAATGCCGCTCGATGCGTTCGTCTCCGGCATTTCCAAAGAAGTCGCCGAGCGACGCGCTGAACTTTCAGTGAAGCCCTGACTTGAGTTGTGATCAAAGTCCAAAAATACATCAACCGCCCTTCGGCGGTTGATGTTGTACAACTCGTGCTGAAATGTGCGGATTTACTTGATGCCGTCTTTGTCGGCCATCATCTTGATCATGTCGACACAGCGGGCGGAATATCCGGCTTCGTTGTCGTACCAGCTCACGACCTTGAAGAAACGCTTGTTCAGCTCGATGCCGGCCTTCGCATCGAAGATCGAAGAGCGCTTGTCGCCGATGAAATCGCTTGAGACGACTTCCTCTTCCGTGTAACCGAGCACGCCCTTCATCGGACCTTCCGCAGCAGCCTTCATCGCCGCGTTGATCTCGGCAAGCGAGGTCTCTTTGGTGGTGCGGAATGTGAGATCCACGCACGACACGTCAGCGGTGGGGACGCGGAAGCTCATGCCCGTCAGCTTGCCCTTGAGCGAGGGGATGCACAGAGTCACGGCCTTCGCCGCGCCGGTGCTCGCCGGAATGATGTTCTGATACGCGTTGCGTCCGCCGCGCCAGTCCTTCTTCGAGGGACCATCTTGTGTCGGCTGTGTCGCGGTCGCGGCATGCACGGTCGTCATCAAGCCCTCTTCGAGACCGAATGCATCGTGGATCACCTTTGCGATCGGTGCAAGACAGTTCGTCGTGCACGAGGCGTTTGAGATGACCGTGTGCTTCGCGGGGTCATAGTTCGTGTGGTTGACGCCCAAGCACAGCGTCGGAACCTGAGCGGGTTCGCTCTTGGTCGGCGCGGAGATGATCACGCGCTTGGCGCCGGCGGTGACGTGCAATGTCGCCTTCTCGAACTCAGTGAAGAGGCCGGTCGACTCGAGAACATAATCAACGCCGAGATCTTTCCAAGGAAGTTTCGCAGGATCTTTCTCACTCATCGTCTTCGTCGTCTTGCCGTTGACCGTAAACGATGTTTCCGTTGCGCTCACTTCGGCCGGATTACCGCCGAGCATGAAGCGCCCGTGCATGGTGTCGTACTTCAACAAGTATGCGAGGTTGTCAGCGGGAACAAGATCGTTCACCGCGACGATTTCCATACCGTGCGCCGCTGCGGTGCGATACACCAAGCGACCGATTCGTCCAAAACCGTTGATTCCGATGCGGATGCCCATTTCAGGCCACTCCTTTGAGAAAAAAGTTGCTTCCCGTCAAGCGCAGGGAGGGTAGAAACCCTCTGCAGGGGATTCAACACGCTCCAATTCGCGATGATGTTTCGGGTTTGGGGTATTCACCCTACGGCAATCGCGAATCCCCTTCACTTTTGAGCGAAAAACGAGCATTTCGTCATGAAACCGCTTCAAAAGTCACGGTGGATGTCATGGGAGTCAGTTTCGTTTTTGCCGTAAAAACAAGGCTTTTTTCAAGCGCGGGGCTTTTAGGGTGTTTACCCCGTGGCAATATTCCCTCGTGATCGGTTTACTCATGTGTAGGAATTGTGAGGACAGCGACGCCAAGGACGGCGAAGCAGACGAGTGGATTCGTCACTGACCTCACACTTCCTCTTTCGAGGTTGACCGACCTCTGCCCGGGATCGGTCGACCATTTCAAGGAAGGCTTACCTCG
>JBKDPX010000187.1:0-4186 GCA_046342165.1 Phycisphaerales bacterium
CCGGGTGTTTCGATCGCATGCTCGCGCCAGTACTTGTATTTCGCGCGATCCAGCGCCTCGCGCCCCTGCCAGTGCTCGATCAACATCACCTTCGGTCGCCCGGGCACAAGCCAAGTGCCGTGACGCACCTTCAGACCCTGCTGTTCCAACTGCAAAAGCGCACGCGCGATCCACGGCACGGGTCGACACTCTTCGTACTCCAGCGTCGCCTTCGCTTCCTCCCACGGACCGACACAGTAATACTGATCCCCCCACCGCTGAGTCATCAGCGGCGCCTTGGATCGGATGACCTGATAGATCCCGCCGACTTGATTGCAAACCTCCCACGACACCTCGAAGAGGTACGGATTGCCCGCGCGCGGACGCGCCGCGGCGTCGTCAAACAAAAAGGGAGTCGCGGGATCGAAATCCGTGCTCGCCGGATCGGATTGCAATGTGCGTTCAGCCATGTCGCAGGAGTGTAGTGTCGACGCCGATTCGAAGTTCTGAACTCAGGAGGTTCCTCGAATTGTCCTTGAGCGACAGTCCGTCGCTCGGTCTTGTCGGTTTTTGAGCGCAATCGGCAGGGTTTCCACATTCGTGATCGACGAAAAACGCCGCTGGGTTCGCTACCATCCTCTCCGTGAGCAGCACCACCATCCACCGCGTCGAAGTCCGCCTCAAGCCCGGTCGCCAAGACCCCCGCGCCGATGACGCATTGCGGCGTGCGAAGGATCTCGGATTCCAAGCCTCATCCGTCGCGACGGCGAGGGTCTACATCATCGAGTCATCGATGAATGACGCGCAGATCTCGAAAGCGATGAGCGGCTTGCTTGCCGATCCCGTGACCGAAGTCGCGAACACCGGGGTTGCTCCCTCCAACGCTCCCATCGTTGAGATTCATCCGCTTCCTGGCGTGATGGATCCCGCCGCGCAGAGCGTTCAGGAGGCGCTGAAGGCGTTGCTCGGCGTCGATGCGACGGTCAGCACCGGCGTTCGTTACGACTTCATCGGACTCGATGCCGATCGCGCTCACGCGGCGGCAAGCAAGACCCTCGCGAATCCCGTGATCCATCAGATCGTTCGCGGCGCGTGGACACCGACATCGCTCCCGCATGGCACGGAGGGTTCGTTTCGTGTGCGAACGATTCCCGTGCGCGGACTCTCGAACGATGAGTTGCAGAAACTCTCCCGCGAAGCGCACTTGTTTCTCAGCCTCGATGAAATGATCGCCATCCGCGATGAGTTCACGAAACTCGGACGCGATCCCAACGACATCGAATTGGAAACCCTCGCGCAGACATGGAGCGAGCACTGCGTTCACAAGACTCTGAAATCCTCGGTGCACTACGTCGGGCCGAAGGATGACATCATCGATTGGTCGAATCGACCCGGCACGACGGTGCAAGCCGACGGATCCGTGAAGATCGGCAACCTGCGGAAGCACACCGTCGCCGCGGCGACGAAGGAAATGATCGCCGAGGGCCTCGACTGGGCGTGGTCGGTGTTCAAAGACAACTCCGGCGTCATCGAGTTCGATGACAACTGGGGCGTGAACATCAAAGTCGAAACGCACAATCGTCCGAGCGCGATCGAACCCTACGGCGGCGCCGCGACGGGCATCGGCGGATGCATCCGAGATGTCATCGGTACGGGACTGGGCGCCAAACCAATCGCCAACACCGATGTCTTCTGCGTCGCCGATCCGAGTGCTTTCGCGGAACAAGAGAGCGATCAAGGCAAAACGCCGTTGCCGCCCGGAACACTGCACCCGCGACGCATCTTGAAAGAGGTCGTTGCGGGCGTGCGCGATTACGGCAACCGCATGGGCATTCCCACGGTGAGCGGCGCGGTGTATTTCGACAACAGACATGTCGGCAATCCGCTCGTCTTCGCGGGTTGTATCGGATTGATCCCTCGCGCGCTCATCAAGGGCGCGGCGAAGGCGGGCGACAAGATCGTCGCGTTGGGCGGCAAAACCGGACGCGACGGCATCCACGGCGCGACCTTCTCCTCCGCAGAACTTGAATCAACGGCATCAACCGAGTTCGCGCATGCCGTGCAGATCGGAAACGCCATCGAAGAGAAGCGTCTGCTCGATGCGATTCTTCGCGCACGCGATGCGCAAGGCGGTCCGCTCTACACCGCGATCACGGATTGCGGCGCGGGTGGATTTTCCTCGGCGGTCGGCGAAATGGGCTCGATGCTCGGCGCCGAAGTGCACCTCGAAAACGCGCCGCTGAAGTACGCGGGACTGAACTACACCGAAATCTGGATCAGCGAGGCGCAAGAGCGCATGATCCTCGCCGTTCCCGAGGCGAATCTTCCGAAACTTCGCGCGATTTGCGACGAGGAAGGCGCGGAACTTTCCGTGCTCGGAACCTTCGGCACCCCCGGCGCAGACCTTATTCTTTATTACAAAGGAACGCAGGTCGGTCGAATGCCGATGCACTTCGTTCACGAAGGCATCCCGATGCCGACGCGTCAGGCGACGTGGAATCCGTCGGATGCGAAAGGCCCCGCGGCTTCCTCCCGTCCCTCCATCTCCGACGCGCTGCTCACACTGCTCGCACACCCGAATATCGCGAGCAAGCACTGGATCATCCGCCAGTACGACCATGAAGTGCAGGGCAACACAGTCGTCAAGCCGCTGTGCGGCCCCGAGGGGCGCGGTCCCTCCGATGCTTCGGTGATTCAACCCGTCGCGGGCAACTCGCGCGGCATCGCTGTCTCGTGTGGCCTGCAAACGGGAATCGGCGATCCCAAGATCGGCGGCGATCCCTACCTGATGGTGCTCGCCTCGATCGATGAATGCGTGCGCAATCTGGTGTGCACGGGCGCCGATCCTTCACGCATCGCGATTCTCGACAATTTCTGCTGGCCAGGATGCGATCGCACGGAGAACATGGGCATGCTCGTCCGCGCCGCCGCTGCCTGCTACGACGGCGCGAAGGCGTACGGCACACCGTTCGTGAGCGGCAAGGACTCGCTGAACAATCAACTCCGTTACAAAGATCCGACGACGGGCGAACAGCGCGTGATCGAGATCCCTCCCACGCTTCTCATCACGGGCATGGGACTGGTTCGCAATGTCTCCCGCTGTGTGACGATGGATGCCAAGACTCCGGGCAACGTGCTGTTGCTGGTCGGCACGACAGACAGCGAAATGGGCGGATCGCATTACGCGCGACTGTGGAGCGTCGATTCGGATTGCGCGGATGTTCCGGCGATCGATCTGACCGTTGCACCGGCCACGGCTCGCGCGGTCGCCCAGTGCATTCAAGACGGCCTCGTCGCCGCCGCGCACGATGTGTCCGACGGAGGCGTGCTCGCTGCTGTCGCGGAAATGCTCATCGCGACCTCAGGTGCGGGGGCATCGACGACATCGCGCGACAATTCCGAACTCGCGCGTCTGCTCTCCAAGGAAACCTCGCGCGCGGCGTTAGGTGCGGAACTTTCGGCGGATCCCGGAATGCTCGAGGACTATCAGTTCGCATTCGGCGAATGTCCCGGACGGTATGTGCTTGAAGTGAAGCCCGGGGACATCGACAAAGTGCGCACGGTGCTGAACGATCACGGCGCGATTCACATGGCGAAGCTCGGTCGCATCACCGCCGACTCGAAACTCGTGTGGTCGCGCGCGGATGTCGATGTCGCCGTGAACGATCTCGCTCGCGCGTGGCTCGGCACGCTCGATTGGTGATCAACGAACGCCGTATTCGCGGAGTTTGCGGTACAACGTCCGCTCGCCGATGCCGAGCAACTTCGCGGCCTGCTCACGATTGCCGCCGGTCAGCTTGAGCGTCTCGCGAATGGCGCGCTTTTCGATTTGCTCCAAAGTTGTACCCGCGAGACTGGCGACCGGCGTCGACTCATCGGTCTCCGGCACATCACCAACGCGCACATCGTCGGGAATGTGGCGGGTATCAAGCGTCAAATCATCACCCGCCGACTCGCCGAGCGCTTGCACGGCCATGTTTTGCACCACGTTCAGCAACTGCCGCACGTTGCCCGGCCAGTGATAGCTCGTCAAGCGCATCATCGCCGCGTCCGTGATGGTCGCGGGCGCGTGCTCGCGTCCCATGTTCTTCATCGCGCGCACGATCGCGGCATGCACGATACGCGGAATGTCCTCGCGTCGCTCGCGCAGCGGCGGCAATTGCACCTGCGCGCCCTTGATGCGGAAGTACAGATCCTCGCGGAACTC
>JBKDPX010000188.1:0-3331 GCA_046342165.1 Phycisphaerales bacterium
GGCGCGTAGCGCATCGGCGACGCCGCGTCGATTTTGGAGCAGAGCCACCATGCTGAAGTGGATGTTCCCGCTCGGTGCGCCGAGGCCTCGATTCGCGGTGCGAGTCACTTCGAGTTGGCGCAGGATTTCATCGGCGCTCCACGAGGGCTTTTCGGGCGCGGCATCCGCGGGTTCGATGCGGCTCGTGTAGTTGCCGATCCAAAGATGCCGACGCTGATCGTTGTTCGCGGTCCACCAATCCTGCAATCGCGCGTAGTTTTGCTTCACGCTGTCGGTGGGCCAGTACAACTGCGGCGCGCAGTAGTCGAGCCAACCTTCGCGCAGCCAACGTCGCGCGTCGGCGCTGAGTTTCGCGTAAGCGTCGAACCCTTCGATGCCCGGCGGGAAGCCCGGGCGCCAGATTCCGAAGGGACTGATGCCGACTTTGACATGCGACTTGCGCTTTTTGATCTCGCCGTACATCGAGCGCACGAACTCATCGATGTTCGAGCGTCGCCAGTCCTCGCGGGCGAGCGCGCCGCCCCCTTGTTGATATGAAACATAAGAAGCGTCATCCGGGAACGGAGCGCCTTCTTTCGGATACGGATAGAAATAGTCATCGAGGTGAACGCCGTCGATGTCGTAGCGTCGGACGACGTCGAGAATCACATCGAGGGAATGCTTGCGCGCCTCGGGCACGCCCGGATCAAGCCACAGCAGGTTGTCGTACGCGCGAACCCAGTCCGGTTTGGCGTTGGATACGTGATTGGCCGCGTCCGGCTTGTCGCTCTTGAAATGGCGTGCGCGGAAAGGATTGAACCATGCGTGCAGTTCCATGCCGCGCGCGTGTGTCTCTCGAATCCAAGTGGCGAGGGGGTCGTAGGGCGGCTCGGGAGGCTTGCCGCTTTGACCGGTCAGAAACTCGGACCAAGGTTCCAGGTCGGACGGATAGAGGGCATCGCACGCCGGCCGAACCTGCAGGAGGATCGCGTTCAGATTGCACTTGGCCGCCGCATCGAGAATCGCCGTCATTTCGGCGAGTTGCTGTTGTTGCGAGAGTCCTTTGGCGCTCGGCCAGTCGATGTTGGCGACGGATGCGACCCAAACGCCGCGGAACTCGCGGTTGAGCGCGGGCGGCTTGAGCTCCGCGGCGGGCTTCCACTGTGTCGATTCCGTGGCGACCGGCGCGGGCGGCGGTTCAACGGGTTGGGCGAACGCAGGCGATGCGAAGAGGGATAGTGAGAGGATGCTTCTGATGATCATGCGATAAAGATTAGTGCCGATCGTGCGCATGTGTTCGGCTTCGGCTACATTCAAAGCGTGAAATCGCGTATTCGCATTCTGGGAATCGACCCCGGCCTCCGGATCACGGGATACGGATGTATCGATGTCGATGATTCCGGCGAAAGTCTCGTGGAGGGCGGCGTCTTTCGGCTCGGACGCGGGAAGGTGGAAGGCGCGAAGGCAGCCGACGCCAAGACGATTTCCGCGCGCCTCGCCGAACTCGATACTGATCTTCGCGAATTGATCGCTCGATTGAAGCCCGAGGTCGTCGCTGTCGAGCAGTTGTTCGCGCATCCCAAACACCCCGCGACATCGATCATCATGGGCCATGCGCGAGGGGTCATTCTGCTCGCCGTGCGCAAAGCCGGACTCGAACTTCTTGAGATACGACCCAACGAGATCAAAAAGAGCCTGACGGGCTTCGGTCACGCGAAAAAAGGACAGATGCAGGCCGCTGTTCAGGCGCATTTCAACCTTGAAGAGCCGCCACGCCCACCCGACGTCGCCGATGCCGTTGCGATCGCCTTGTGCGCCGCGAACAAACGCAAGTGGGGGATCGCCACGGGCGCCACTTCGTCGAAAAAGCGAGCGGGCGGGCGCGGATTGAGGGATCTGCCCGCGGAAGTGCGCGAACAGGTGCGACGATCCTTGGAGGATTGAGCGCCGCGTGCGCACTAGGATTGACCGATGTCGATCGCCAAGGAACAGGATTCAAAAATCGCCGCGCAGGTTCTCATCATTGATGATGAGCCCGATCATGCCGAAGTGATGGCCGACGCCCTTCACAAGCCCGGTCATGTCTGCACGGTGGTGAACGATCTCGCGCGAGCGTTGGACGAACTGAAGCACGGTTCGTTCGATGTGATCGTCACCGATTTGCGTATGCCCAACGCCGCCGGAATCGAAGGGGTCGCACCCGACGGCGCGAACGCGGGGATGAAAGTGCTTGAGGCCGCGAAGAAGTTACAGCCTCACGCCGAAGCGATCATGGTGACCGCGCACGGTGACGTATCGACCGCCCGCGAAGCGCTCAAGACCTATCGCGCGTACGACTTCATTCAGAAGCCTTTGGATCTCGAACTCTTCCGCAGTCTCGTGAATCGCGCGGCGCAGACGGTGCTTTCACGCCATGAGTCTTCGCCGACATTGGGTGACGGCGCGGTGGTGGAAGGTTTCGAGAACATCATCGCCGGCAGTGAGCCGATGCGACGCGTCCTGCGCATGGTGAAAGCGGTCGCGGCTTCGAGCCTGCCCGTGCTGGTGACCGGTGAAAGCGGAACGGGGAAAGAGTTGGTCGCCGAGGCCGTTCATCGTAACTCGCCTCGCTCAAAGCATCGCTTTGTCGCAATCAACTGCGCGGCGGAAACCGAAACGCTGCTTGAGGATCAACTCTTCGGCCACGTTCGCGGCGCCTTCACGGGCGCTGAAAAAGAGCGCGAAGGCGTATTCGAATACGCGAGCGGTGGCACGTTGTTCCTTGATGAAATCGGCGACATGCCGCTGAAGATGCAGGCGAAGTTGTTGCGCGTGCTTGAAACCGGCACCGTCGTGCGATTGGGAAGTAACGATCCGCGCAAGACGGACGTCCGCTTGGTCAGCGCGACCAACAAGGATCTCAACGCGATGATCGCTCGGGGTGAGTTCCGCGAGGATCTGTACTTCCGCATCAAGGGCGCGCAGGTGCAATTGCCGCCGCTGCGCGAGCGACGCGAGGACATTCCGCGCATCGTGCACGCCGCGATCGTGCGCGCGATGAAAAACATGGGACGCGAGCACGCACCCGCGACCATCACGGACGCGGCGATGATGCGCTTGACGAGCTATCACTGGCCCGGCAACGTGCGTCAGTTGCTGAACGTTGTGCAAAACATGGCCGTGCAAGCACTCGGCGAGGCGACGGGTGATGATTTGACGCTCGATACTCGCCACATTCCCGACGACGTGCGCGTGGGTGATGTGCCGGAGACCGATGAGTCGACGCCGGTCGCAAGTCTCGCGGGTACAACTTTGGAGCAAATCGAAAAGCGCGCCATTCGCGAGACGCTCAAGCTGACCGGCGGCAATCGTG
>JBKDPX010000189.1:0-18354 GCA_046342165.1 Phycisphaerales bacterium
GAACTCCAACACACCTCCGACCGTTGCGATCTCGGCGCCCACCAACGGTGCGACTTTCGCCAACGGGGCAACGATCACCTTCACGGGTTCGGCATCGGATACGCAGGACGGTTCGCTGACATCCGCGATCGCGTGGACGTCAAGTGTTCAGGGATCGATCGGCACGGGTGGCACATTCAGCCGCACATTGAACGTCGGAGCGCACACCATCACGGCCACCGTGACGGACTCAGGCGGATTGACTTCGACCTCTTCGGTCTCCATCACGGTGCAATCCGGAGGGGGAGGCTTGAACAACGAAACCTGCGCTTCCGCCATTGCGATCACGAATGGAGTCGCCGTTTCAGGCACGAATGTGGGAGCGGTGAACGATGCGACCGCTTCATGCGGCGGATCTCTTGATGTGTGGTATCGATACACCGCGACGGGTTCGAATGCGTTGACCTTCGATACATGCGGCAGCGGATTTGATACGCAAATCGCGATCTACACAGGCACATGCGGTGCGCTGACCGAAGTCGGATGCAACGACGACAACGGCGGCACGGGACCGTGTCCGGGCGGATTGACATCGCATGTCACGCTGACGGCCACTGCGAACACGACCTACTACATCCGTGTCTCGGGTTATGCCGGACGCACGGGAACCTTCAACATCCGCGCGACCGGCGGCGCATCGCCCAACACCGCGCCTTCGGTCAGCGTCACGAGTCCGACGAACGGTTCGACACACGGGAACGGTGCGACAATCTCCTTCACAGGCAGTGCGACCGATGCGCAAGACGGCTCACTTACCGGTTCAATCGCTTGGACATCCAGCCTGCAAGGCGCCATCGGCACGGGCGGGACATTCAGTCGAACGCTGAATCCCGGAACGCACACGATCACCGCGACGGTAACGGACTCAGGAGGTCTGACGGGTACGTCAACAGTCAACATCACCGTGCTGGGAGCCTCGCTGCCGAATGACATGTGCTTCACGCCGATCGCGTTGGTGAATGGCACCGTGGTATCGGCGACCAATGCCGGTGCCACGACCGACGGCGCCGCGAGTTGTGGCGGAACCAACGGCGGCGGGAACGATCTCTGGTATCGAATCGATTCGACCTCGGGCAACCCGATCGAAATCGACACCTGCGGCAGCGCTCTTGATACGGTTGTCTCCGTATACACCGGCTCGTGCGGTTCGTTGACGCAAATCGCATGCAACGATGACAACGGCGGCGCGGGTCCGTGCCCGGGTGGCCTGACGACATACTTGTCGTTCACGCCGACTCCGGGAGTGAGTTACATGGTCCGTGTCGCCGGTTATGCGAGCACGACGGGCAACTTCAACTTGCGTTATCTGCAGAGCGGCTGCCTGGCCGACTTCAACGGAGACGGCACGGTCGACGGCGATGATGTCATCGGATTCTTCGCCGCTTGTGATGGTGCCGCACCCGCCGCCGACATGAACGGTGACGGTACGGTTGACGGCGATGATGTGATCATCTTCTTTGCGCGTTGGGACGCGGGTTGCTGATCAGGTTTCGGTGATCATCGGATTGGAATCAGACAGCCGCGCTCGAACTTCGGGCGCGGCTTTCTTTTTAGGAATCGTGCGGAAATCAGCAGCCGGCATCCCAGCGGCCGAAGAAGTAAATCACATCATCTCCGTCCACGCCGCCGTCCGCATTCACGTCGGCGGCGGTCGCCGCGGCATCCCAAGCGGCGAAGAAGGCGATGACATCGTCGCCGTCGACTCCGCCATCGTCGTTGAAGTCCGCGGGGCACTGAGGGGGACAGTCATTGATCGTGACAGTGGCGGCCGCGCTTTCCGCGGTTCCGCACGGATTGATCGCGCGTGCGCGGAATCTCAGAGCCGCTGGATGTGAGCCGAGTGCGACATTTGAAACCGCCAAAGTCGAAGCGCCCACTCCGCTCATCTGAAAGGAGAGCCCCGATGCGGATTCGGTAAAGGTCGTTCCGACGAGATCGACAAAAGAGCCGCTGTTTGCGGGAGATTCGAAGCGCCATTGATAGATGGCGGATGACGAGGCGCCGACGCTGATGGACTGCGAATCAACAGCGCAGCCGCTCGTGTCGGCGGGTTGCTGCGTGATGCTCGGTGGAACACAGAAAGCGACATCATTGATTGCGAATGCCGCGCTCAGTGTCACTTCTTCACCAGGCTGAAGTGTTCTGGTGAACTGGAATGCGACCGCGCCGTCGCCCGTAAACGGAGCTGTCAGATTGTTGAGATTGCCCTGACCGCTGCCGAGGAGTGACCGGATCGCCGAACCGGATCCGATTTGATAGCGAGTGGGGGAGCGCGCCGCGATGTTCGCGAAGTTGATGCTGGAGGTTTCCGACTGCAGCACATTGACGTCAGCGCCGTTGAAAGCGATGGTCTGCACATCATCGGTTGCGGGATTTCCGGCGCCTCCGGCGAGATCCAAATCGACGACAAGAAAGAACTGATAGGTGAGTGTCGTCGTCGCGCGGGATTTTGCGCGACAACTCGTTGTCACTCGCGATTGATTCGTTGTGGTGCCGTCCGAGAGTTCGGATGTGATGACCGCATCGAATCGCTCCTGCCCTGAGGGGCCCGGACCGGCGTTCGTGTAGGTGAAGACCGCCGTGTTGCCGACATAGGACTCGACGGGCGTGTCCAGGCTGCTCATGAAACGGTTGGTGTTGTTGAACTGTGTTCGGTAGTACCAGGTGAGCTTGTAGCCTTGGTCGGGGGCTGTGGCGTCCGTCTTGAAGGTGGTGTCGCCGAGATTGGTGCTGAAGACGGGAACGCCGACGAACTGCAGCGATGCATCGCCCGAGGTGATCGTTCCGCCGGCGAAGGCTGTGGAAGCGGCGAGGGGGTAAAGCGTGAATGGAAGGTGCCGCATGGATGAACTCCGTAGAGAGGATACCCGCGGAATCAGTGTCACCGGGCCGATACTGACAAGATGGAATTCAATTGCAAAAAACAGCGAGCAAACATCGAGATTATGAGAACAAGAATGCGAATTTCCACCGAATCCGAAAGACCTTTGAACCTTGATTCGTGCGCTTCGTGTTATGCTTTCCCAGACATGAAACTGACTTTCTTCATCTCTCTTGTGTTCGCTGTCTTCTCAGCCAGAGCGCAAGACTACTCCGCTTCGGGGCCGTATGCGGTCGGTGTACGAACCGTGACCGTGACGCGACCGAACGCGACCACTTTTACGGCGCGATTGTCGTATCCAGCGACAAGCGCCGGATCTTCCACGCCATTCGCATCAGTCGCCGCGCCGGCTCCTGCGATTTCGTTCGGTCACGGTTTCGTTCAAGCGACATCGCAGTATGCGACGACCATGGATCATCTGGCGAGTTGGGGGTTCATCGTCATCGCATCGAACTCCGAGACTTCACTGTTCCCGAGCCACGGCAACTTCGCGGCTGATTTGCGTCACGCGCTGACATACCTTGAACAGCAGAATGCGGCATCGGGTTCCTTCATCTTCGGTTCCGTGAACACCGCCAAGTTCGGAATGTCGGGCCACTCGATGGGTGGCGGCGCAAGCATTCTCGCAACTGCCGATGATGTGCGCGTCAAAGCTCTGGCCAATCTCGCGGCGGCGGAGACCAATCCCTCCGCGATCTCAGCGATGTCTCGTATCCGTGTGCCCGTGAGTTTGATCGCGGGTGACGCGGACACGATTGTTCCTGTGTCGTCCAACGGGCAGTCCATGTACAACGCGGGATCCGCGCCGAAGTCCCTGCCGATCATCCGAGGCGGATTTCACTGCGGATTCACGGATGCTTCGTTCTTCGGTTGCGACAGTTCTGCAACGCTCACTCGCGCGCAGCAGTTACCCGTCGTGCGTCGGTTGCTTACTCAGTTCTTCATGCTGACTCTGAAGGACGAGCAGTCGCTCTGGAGCTCGGTGTGGGGCCCGGTGGCAAACTCGGATGCGGCGGTGAACCACTCCGTGCGTACTCCCGGCTCCCGAATCGATGCGACATCGACGCTGATCCAAGGCGGAGCATTCTCGATTGTGCAACTCCCGATGGTGTTGACGAATACGGGGTCGACTTCTCGTGCTTTCCGAATGTTCGGCGAAGGGCTTTCGATCAGCTTTTCCCCTGCGATCACGGGGCCCATTCCGGCGGGCGGCAGTGCAAACCTGATCGCCGTGATTTCGTATCCCACAAACAGCTCGCAATTGCCGTCATCGATTGTGATTTCGGCGCGCGCCGAGGACGAATCTCAATCCCGCAGTTTTGTCTCCGTGGCTACGCAATGGCGTTGCTTCTCGGATTTCAATGTTGACGGCGCATCGGACGGAGACGATGTGATTGCATTCTTCGGAGCGTGGGATACCGCAGCCGCGTCGGCGGATTTGAATGCCGATGGGGGCGTAGACGGAGACGATGTGATCATTTTCTTCGATGCGTGGGACACAGGTTGCTGATATCGTGAGACTCGCGTATCCGCTACAATCCTCTCGCGGTTGCCTTTGTATCAGCGTGATGCGCGAACATGGATTCCATACGACTCACAATGTTGCTCGACAAGGCCTACGGCGGCGATAAAGGCGCCTTTGGCAAGGTCGCGGAGTTGGTTTACGAGGAGTTCCGCGCGATCGCACGCAAAGCGCTGGCGGAACGGTCTTCGGGTGCGGCGGATGTCGGACCGACGATGATCGCAAACGATGCGCTGATGGAACTGATGCGACAGCGCGAAGCGATCGCCAACAGCAATCAGTTTTTCGCGCTTGCGACCCGATTCATGTTCAGGATCATCTCCCATATGCGGCGTGACGCCGCCGCGCAGATCCGCGGCGGGGGACGGCGGCCGATCGAACTTGACGCCGGCCTTGTGGCGGGCGAGTCGCATTCGGATTCGGATCTTTCGGAGTTGGAACGACTGCGCGATGCGATGGAGTCACTGCATGATGCTCATACGGAAGCGGCGGAAGTCGTGACGCTTCATGTGTGGGGAGGCCTGCCGCTGTCGAGAGTCTCCGAGCTCACGGGCATTCCGCTCAGAACCGTCGAACGACGATGGAAGCTTGCGCGCGCGTTCCTCGCTGAAAAGTACGGCGTTCTTCCCGAGAGTTGAAAGCCTGAGTCATCAAGATGTCGGAACTCACATCCGAACAACATCGTCGAGTGGAATCGTTGTTTGATGGCGCTGTCGATCTGCCCGTTGAGCAACAGGAATCGTTTCTGTGCGAGTCTTGCCCGGATGATGATGTCGTGCGTCAACGCGTCCGGGATTTGTTGCGGATTGATCGGAGTCCGACCAACGCCGCCATCGATCCCTCGGGGTTGCGTCGAGTCTTGGACGCCGCAACCAGCGCAAACAACGCCGTGCCGCCGCCCGATCGTGTCGGTCCTTATAAGTTGTTGCAACTGATCGGTTCGGGCGGATTCGGCGAGGTGTGGTTGGCCGAGAGAAGAGAGCCGATGGTTCAGCGCGTCGCGCTGAAGATCATCAAAGCGGGGATGGATGATGCATCGTTCATCGCCCGGTTCGAGCAAGAGCGTCAGGCACTGGCGGTCATCGATCATCCCCACGTCGCACGCGTGCTTGATGGCGGCATCACCGAATCCGGTCGTCCGTTTTTCGTCATGGAGTACGTGCAGGGGGAACCGATCACGCTGTTCGCCGATCGACACCGGCTCGATCTCGCGGCGAGACTCGATCTGTTCGCCGACGTCTGCGATGCGATTCAACATGCACATCACAAGGGCATCATCCATCGCGATATCAAGCCCGCGAACGTGATGGTCGCGATGTTCGAGGGCAAGCCGAATGTGAAGGTGATCGATTTCGGCATCGCCAAGTCGACCAAGGCCGCGGAAGTGCCTGCGACGATGCATACGACGCAGGCTGTCTTCATCGGTACGCCTGAATACATGAGCCCGGAGCAGGCCGGGATTGGCGCGATTGATATTGACACGCGAAGCGATGTGTACTCGCTCGGTGTCTTGTTGTTCGAACTGTTGAGCGGGGTGTTGCCGTTGCGATTCGACTCCAAGCAACGCGCGGCACGCGGGTACGCCTATGTGCAGAGCGTCATCTCCGATTTCGAACCCGCCGCACCGTCGAAGGTCATGTTGACTGCAACCGATGCACAGGTCGACGACATCGCAAAGGCTCGAGGATCGACGCGGGAAGCGCTGATTCAGGAACTTCGGACCGAACTCGAGTGGATTCCGTTGAAGGCGATTCGAAAGGATCGCAACCGTCGATACTCCAGTGCGGAGTCTCTCGCCAGAGATGTCCGTCGATATATCCGTGGCCAACCGTTGGAAGCGGCTCCGGAATCACGCGTTTATCTACTTCGTAAATTCATCGCGCGAAACCGCCTGCAAGTGTTCGCGGCAAGCGTCCTCGTCGCCACGCTCATGATCGGCGTGGTGATCGCGGGATTGGCCTTGCAATACACGCGGGCGAAAAACGACGAGTTGCGGGTCATCTCGGAGTTTCAGAGAGACATGCTTTCGCAGGTCGATGCAAAGACCGTCGGATTGCGATTGCGTGAGGATCTTCTCGAACGATTCGGACGAACCGTCGACCTTCAAGAGTGGATACCGACAGCCGAACGCGATCAACGCAAGCGCGAGTTCGCGGCATCGCTCGGTAATGTCAATCTCGCCGATGCGGCTAACGATTTGATCGACAAGACCATGTTGGATCCCGCGGCGACACTCATCGAGGAGCGCTTCAGTGATCCGAAACAGCGAAGACTGGCGGCGGCGCTTTATCAAGTTCTCGCTGATCAGTATCAAGTCAGAGGTTTTTTTGAACGAGCTGCGCCTTTGCAGATTCATGCCCTGAATCTTCGACTTGAGGAACTGGGTGTCGAAGACCCGGAAACCATGCGTTCCATGCACAATCAATCCGTGTTGCATATGAACATGTCGAAATGGGACGAAGCCGAGGCGTTGTTCAAGTCCACACTTGCGGCGAGACGGCGTATCCTGGGAGACGAACATCCTGACACCTTTGAAACACTCGCCGCACTCGGGGTGATGTACCGCATGAAGGGCGATTACGCCGCGGCGGAACCGTTGTACCGAGAGTCATTTGAAAGAACGAATTCCGCCTTCGGAGAAGGACATCCGCGCACTCGCGCAGCCATGAGTGGCATGGGTGCCCTGTATCAGTCCTTGGGAGATTCCGCCTCGGCTGAGGAGTGGTTTACCCGTGCGTTACAAGGATTGGACGAACCCGGAACACAGATTCGGGCTGAATCCATCGGCACCCTTGTGAATCTCGGCGGAGCGTTGAAATCACAGGACAAATATGAGGAGGCGGAACGAACACTGCAATCCGCGCTTGAACTGTCACGAGATGTCAATGGACTGGCGCATCCGATGACGCTTGGCGCGATGCATGAGCTCGGTGATCTTCGTCAGAGGCAACTTGACTTCGCGGGAGCCGAGCGTCTGTTCCGTGACGGCTTGGATGCCGCAATTCAAGCGGATCTTGGAAGTGATCAGGGCGTATTCCCGCTCGCGTTCTACAACCGCCTCGGCGGACTGGCGGATGCGCAGGGCAAGTATGCGCAGGCCGAGAGTTACTACCGCAAGTCCTATGACGGACGTCGTGAAGTGCGCGGGCCGTCACACCCCGAGACGTTGACCTCGTTGTACAACCTTGGCTGCATGTTAAAGCAACTCAAGCGTATCGAAGAGGCGCGAGACTCGTTTACGGAGGTGCTCGAACGAAATCGCAGTTCGCGTGCCGACTCGATCGATACCGTCGACACATTGTGTCGTCTCGCGGAAGTTGAATTGCTGTGCGGCGACATGAAAGCCGCTGAATCCAGATTGCGGGAAGCGCTCCAAGTCTCCGACTCGATATTCGGCGAACTTGATCGACGTTCGATCTTTCAAGCGGAAACGCTCCGAAGGTTCCTCGGTCAATGCAGATCCGTCACCGGGGATGCGGACTATGACGCGAAAGTCAGTGATTGCGAGCAGGACCTCGAACGTCGCAAGAGATTGCAGCGTGCGTTGCCGGAGCGATGAACTTCGGGTGAACGCGTCCGCCGATCGTTTCCGTTCGTGACTTCAAGCAAAGAGCTGAAAGAACAGGATACGAATCGGCAACGAACACGCCAGTCCGATGATCGTGGAGAGTGCGATTGCGCCGTACACGAGGAATCGGGAACTGAAGATCACTTCGCCGGGATCGCCCTTCATCGCAAGGTGAAAGACGAGCATGGCGGGGAGGAAACAAGTGAATGCGAGGTGGATTCGAGTCGCCCACACATGGAGTTGCCCCTCCGCGAAAAAGGAGGGGAATGCTCTTTCCGCGCAAGCAAAGCCGCTGATTCCGATGATCACAAGCACGGACTGCACCATGGGGATCGATGCGCATGCGGTCTGCATGGACTCTTTGGCGGAGACACACTCCCAATCGCTGAGTTCTGTGACGCATCTTCGCATCAAAAGCGGCAGTAACACCAATCCGAGCAGTGCACACGAGATGATGATCCCGACGATATTCGCTGCCGCAGCGAAGATGTAGATTTTCGGCACATCCGGAGTACGCCCAAGTGAAGCTTTCCATCCGTCCGGGGAGACGAGTTCGGGAGTGACGCGCTGAACTTCTGCAACAAGATTTAACCCGATCCGCGAAAGCTCCCGCCCCTCGATAATCTCATGATTCGCTGCGCCGGTCGTTCCGCGCGAATACACCGTGCGGTACTGGGAAGAGATGAACAGCGTGAAGAACAGGAGCAGACAGCCCGAGATCATGGCGATCCATCGATCATTTCTCAGCATGGGATCAGGAGTGATCCACGCACCGGGCATCCAACCTTTGAACCGGAGGACATCGATCGCATTTCCGAACGAACTGCTCGGCCGAAGTCGTGATTGATTCCGGAGTTCTCCTCCGCATTCGGTACAGATGCGATCGGGTCTCTTGGCGGGATATCCGCAATGCGGGCAATGCATGGTTGTCCTCGGTTCAGGTGTCAGCCTTCTGCATGATCAGCGGACATGACGGATTTTACGATAAATTTCGAGATGGTGCACCACGAGATGTAAGACTTGCGACCGGTGTTGCCACTGCGAGCACAATGAAAGACAAGACCGGCGAAGCGATTGCATACAAAGCCGGAATCAACTCGGCCATGTCCCGATTGGTCCTGGGCGCTTGGTTGAGCACATCCATCATCGGTGAACCGCCGAGGAATGCGGTGCCCCCTCATCCCCCCGAGGCGCATCTCCCCTCCGATTTCGCCCTGACTGAGCCGTCGATCGTGCGGAATCCTGCGCGAATACAGATGATCACCGCAAGCATCACCAGACACCCCGGGATCGCGATCGGTAGCATGATTCGCTCCTTTCTGCCAAGAGTTTGCCTCATTCAGGGTCATGCATGCACAGACGAGGAATGGCGCTGAAATCAAAAAAATGTGGCTGCAATTGGAACCCGGATTCGAATTCGGGCCTCTGACTTCATGGCGGATCCCCAAAGTGATTCGCCGTACAAGGATTCACAATGACCACCGTCGCTGTAACAGATGAAGTCAGTCACCAAGAAGCCGAGCAATGCACGGCTTCAAAGTCTCTCGTGGAGCTCACCCCTCTTCATGTCAAGGAAATGCTGCGAACCAAGCAAGCGATTCTGATTGATGTTCGTGAAGCGGACGAGCATGCACGCGAGCGGATCAAGGGCGCTAAATTGATGCCGTTAAGCCGATTTGACGCCGCGAAGATCGTCGGCTGGCTTAAGCCCGGACAACGCGCAATCATGCAGTGCAAGAGCGGCAAGCGAGCGGCTGAGGCTTGTCGCATCGCGACGGCGCTTGAAGTCAATGGAATTCCGGTCGTCAGTCTGGTCGGTGGGATCGAGGGGTGGAAGAGCGCCGGGCTTCCGGTCGAAGTCGATACCGGCGTGTGCGCGATCAGTGTCATGCGACAGGTGCAACTGACGATCGGAATCGCGACATTGATCGGCTGCGCGTTGGCGTGGTTCGTGAATCCTGCATTTCTCGTGATCCCGGCGTTCTTCGGCGCCGGACTCACAGTTGCCGGCGCGAGTGGGACTTGCGGTCTTGCCTCCGTGTTGTCTGCGATGCCTTGGAACAGGCCTTCGCGCAACAAAGTGACTGAAAAGTGAACCTTGAACTTATGAAGGAGTTTGGACATGAATCAGAACGCGTCGACATTTTATGAAACCTGGCCAGATCGAATGAATGCAATGAAGTCTCGTCCCGGCGGAGCTGATGCCGCGAAGGCGTTCGGAGCTTTGTTTCAGGGCATCATGCGGGACTCATCCGCCGATGGCGGGTTGTCCGGCAAGCAAAAAGAGCTTATCGCTCTGGCGATCGGTGTCGCCTCACGATGTGAATCCTGCATCTATGCGCACGTTGAGAAGTGTCTGAAGATGGGTGCGAGTTCGCGCGAAGTCATGGATGCCGCAAGCGTGGCGGTCATGATTGGCGGCGGCCCGATGTACACCTATCTTCCAGTCGTCTCCGAAGCGCTTGCGCACTTCGAGCAGCCGGTTGAAACGGCCTGATTCTTCTCATCTCTCTACTTGCTGCCGCGCCCGGGTCTCCTCCCGCGGCGCGGCTTTTTCGTTTTCGGTTGTCGCGCCGTTTCGTTCGCTTCGATCGCGGCGAGAATCCGCCTTTTGAGTGTCGAAGGCATCGTCGATCCTCCGAGATCTTCACATGCATTTTGAACGATGTCCAGTTCTCGAAAAACCGCACTGCATCGCTCGCACATGTCGGCTTTGGGGACTCGGAATCCATCGCTCACGCCTCCTCGATCCATGGCTTGGAGTTTCGCTTTGAGCAAGTCGAGGCAAACTTGCTTTTCAAAAATCGGCATCGGCGCTTGAACGCCGCGGCTCTCAGCGGTCATTGATTTGCGCAGCGCGAGTCGCGCGCGATGAACCCGCGTCTTGACGGTGTTGTGCTCAAGACCGAGGGCGGATGCGGTATCCTCGACGCTGAGTTCAAGCACATCCTTGAGAATCACCGGAAGTCGCAGATGCTCGGGGAGCATGGTGATCTCGCGCTGGACGCGTTCGATGGCCTCCCGGCGATCTGCATGGACCCCGGCGGCATCGGTCTTGGCCGCGATTTCCATGACCGTGCTTTCATTCCACGGCATGAGTTGCGAGAGTGCGGGAGTGCGGCGATCGACTCCGCCTTTGCGGCGACGCTTGACTTTGCACGCGCGTGCGGCGATCGCGTAGAGCCAGGTCATCGGACTTGAATCGCCCCGAAAGGTGTGCCACTTGCGGAAGGCTTGGAGGTAGACATCTTGCAGCATGTCTTCGGCATCAGCGGCATTGCCACAGAGTCGCCGCGACAGGCCATGCAAACGACCGCCCGAAAGTTCGATGAGTTTGGGAATGGCTTTCGCCGCGGGAGTCGCGGGAGAGATCGAACCGTGTGAATGCGCCGGAGCGACTTTCGCGGGAACATGGGCCATGTGCTGATGGTACGAAGGTCGGAAGTCTCTTGAAAGTCGAATATGTCCTACCATGAGGGAATATGGGTCATAGCCGCGAAATGATCGCTGATTTTGAGACTAAATTCGCCGATGTGTGAAGAAACATGAACACATGGTGTTGCGTGGGAGATGACGGAGACGCGCACTCTTTCGTAATGACGTGAAGATCGATCACGCTCGTATCCCGTGTGTTCACGGTGGTGAGGTAACGGCACGCCGCTTCGATATCCCGAAGCGCCACCGTGCGAAAGAAGCGGAAACTCGGGTTTGCTTTCAAGATGATGTGAAAGCTTTGTTGCCATTAGTTTGAGCGAGCGATCAATGCACTTATGTCGGACGTTCATTTTGTTAATCGCTTGGTCGTCATGATTGATCGCCGTGCCTTGATTCCAGGAATTCACGCATTTGCAACAGAGGAAACGAACGTGTTCCCCTAACTTGATTCGAAATGGAAAACAGCGTTTATCTCGAAGTGCAAAGAAACGCGGAAGTGACCATTGGATGAACCTTCGGTGCTGTGCGATGGACTGATCAACACTGAAAACGGGAAAGTAGCATGGAACCGCTCTTCCTCGTCCGACGCTGGTCCATACTCTGAATCGCTTCAAAAGGTGTTGTCGAAGTAGGATAACGGTGTGGCCGATGCCATCGACCTGTTTGCGGGAATTGACGGGGTGTAAGGGCGCACGGTCGATTCGCGATGAACTTGAGTCGTACTATCATGTTGACGGATGCTTCATGTGCATGCGACATTCATAGCGGCTGGAGGAGGGATTCAAGAACTCCCACTTTTGACCACAATTGCTGCGGCATTCGTTGCGGCATGGGTGCTGGGATTGATCACCCAACGCATGGGATTTTCCCCAATCGTCGGTTATCTGTTGGCAGGCGTGGTGATCGGGCCGTACACGCCCGGGTTTGTCGGTGACGAGAACATAGCGCGAGAACTTGCGGAAGTTGGCGTGATCCTGATGATGTTCGGTGTCGGCCTGCACTTTCATTTAAGGGATCTTGTAGCGGTCCGGAAAATCGCAATTCCGGGGGCTGTCGGCCAGAGTCTTCTCGCAACGCTCGCTGCGATGATCACATTTCATTTTTTTGGTTGGTCTTGGAAATCAGGACTTGTGATCGGAATGTCAATGGCGGTCGCAAGTACGGTGGTGTTGCTTCGCGTGCTGATGGACCGCGACATGTTGAACTCGTCACACGGGCATGCCGCGGTCGGGTGGTTGATCGTGGAGGACATCTTTACGGTATTGGCTTTGGTGTTCGTGCCTTTGATTGCGGTCGCACCCGAAGGTGACCGCGTGCTTGCGGAAGCCACAGGCGGAGTGTCGACAATCTTCGCCGCGATTGGCAAGTTGGTTGCGCTTGTACTGATTGTACTTTTTGCGGGTTCGCGAGCGGTGCCGTTCGTCTTGGCACAAGTAGCCAAACTCCGCTCGAGGGAACTTTTCACATTGACAGTACTGGTGCTTTCCATCACGATTGCTGTCGCTTCAGCGGTTTTCTTCGGCGCGAGCGTCGCGCTCGGGGCTTTTCTCGCGGGCATGGTCGTCGCGCAATCCCCGGCGAGCCATCAAGCCGGATCCGACGCGCTGCCTCTTCGAGACGCATTTTCGGTTCTGTTTTTCGTTTCGGTGGGGATGCTCTTCGATCCCACTTTCCTTTTGAACAATCCGTGGCAGGTTCTAGCCGCCCTGGCAATTGTGATAGCGATCAAACCCCTTGTGGCCATTCTTATCGTGGCATTGTTGGGTTATCCGCTCAGAACAGGTCTCACCGTGGGGATCGGCTTGGCACAAATCGGCGAGTTCTCGTTCATTCTTGCCCAGGTCGCCTTTGAAAATGGCGTGCTCCCAGACGAAGGACGCCAGATTCTTGTCGCCACCGCGATGGTTTCGATCACGATCAATCCGTGGCTTTTCGGTCAGTTGGATCGTGTCGAATCCTTAATGTTGAGTGTCCCTCTGGTTCGACGAGTTTTCAACGCAAGATTCGATCATTTGCAGGCCGAGATCAACGCGAAGGCGCGCGCAGGGCCGCAGACTACTGCAAGTCCGATTGCAGTGATCGTTGGTTACGGACCAGTGGGCCGGGTCGTCGATGCACTGCTCCGCGACGCGGGGCTTCATACTGTCGTCGTCGAATCTAATATGAAAACCGTCGAGTCGCTTATCAAATCCGGACACTCCACAGTGTTCGGCGATGCCAATCGATTCGATATTCTGAGGGCAGCCGGAATCGAAAAAGCGAGTTTTTTCGTTTTGACGTTGCCCAATCCCGCCGGGAGAATCGAGCTCGTCCGTTCGGTTCGCGGATTGAACCCGATGATCAGAATCATTGCAAGAGCAAGATATCTCGCTGAGGGAGATGATTTACGCGCAGCAGGCTGTGATTACATTGTCTTCGAAGAGGGCGAGACCGGATTGGCTATGGCGCAATGCATCATGGAACATCGAAAACTCAATCCTGAGATGATCAAAAAAATGCGGGATGCGATTCGAACGCTCTGGAAGATGTGATGTATCTAATGCCGTATGAACACTCGTTTGCGATCAAAGTTGGCGAACAAGATTCTGCACGGCGTGTGAAGTGATCATGGAGAGATCTCGGTCTGGAGTGTGAAGGAGTCTATCGATCATGTACTGTCGCGTGATTATCCACGACCTTGCAGCGAGATTCGCCGAGGTGCGACGAGAGAGCGAATCGGCGATCACGCAGTTGAGCGAAACGCAACTTCGTGCTTCCCTTGATGGCGAAATCAACTCAGTCGCGGTGATCATGAAGCACATCGGCGGCAATCTGCGATCACGATTCACGAACTTTCTGCTCGAAGACGGCGAGAAATCATGGCGTGATCGCGAATCCGAGTTTGTTGACGACTTTCCGGCGGGAGCGGAAGGATGCCAAGCCGCGTGGCGGGTGTGGCGAGAGGGATGGGGGGTGCTCGAGTCGACGCTCGGGGCACTCTCGGATCATGATCTGCTGAAAATCGTAAGAATCCGCGGCGTCGAGCACACGGTGTTGAAGGCGCTCGCCCGGGCGCTGTCACATGTGTCGTATCACCAGGGGCAGATGACGCTCATCGCACGAATGTCAGTAGGGCCGGCGCTGTGGAAGAGCATTTCGATACCCAAGGGCGCGACAGCGCAGCGGCATCGGGAGATGGGGTTTGATCCCGATGCGCGTTGATCTTCGCAGTGCGAGAGCTTCAGGCGCCTTCGAGCTGTGCATCGATCAACTGTTTCCATTCTGAGTCAAATGCGCAGAATATCACGCGGGTGATGGATTTCGCATCGGGCAACGCCCGTCGCACTGCATCAACGGCGATCGGAGCGGCGAGATGTTTCGGATACCCGAAGACACCTGTGCTGATTGCGGGAAACGCGATGGAGTCCACGCCCATGTTCCCGGCGGCGAGGATGCACGCGCGGTAGCAGGATTCAAGAACGGAAGCTTCTCCTTGACCGCCTCCGCGCCATCGTGGCCCGACGGTGTGAATGATATAACGACATGAAAGGTTAAAACCCGGTGTGGTGATTGCACTTCCTTCGCGCGATCGAATTCCCGGTTCAATCTCCGGCAACGCGAGGCACGCTTCATACAGCCGTGGTCCCGCCGCGGCGTGAATCGCTCCGTCAACACCACCGCCGCCGAGCATGCGCTCGTTTGCGGCATTGACGATCGCCGCGACTTCCAGTCTGGTGATGTCCCCCAATGTTGATTCGAGTACTGGCATGTCGGGGGTCCGGAAGCAGGCGATCAGTTTTCGATGCACTCGACGCGCGATTCGTCAGTGGGACTCGACCGGAGTTTCAGAAATGACAGCGGGGAAGTAGATCCTGAACTCCGTGCCGCGGCCTATCGCGCTTGAGACTTTGATGTGACCGCCGGCGGAGTTCACGATACTTCGGATCGTGGGGAGGCCCAGGCCCGTGCCTTGTTCAGGAGGCTTGGTTGTAAAGAACGGCTCGAACGCATGTTCCATGACCTCATCGGTCATTCCGGTACCCGTGTCCGTCGCGCGAACAAGGGTCCATTGACCTTCGGGAACGCGGTCGTAGAGCGCGAGAGGTTCTTCGGCGCTGATGGTCGAGACTTCGAATGTCAGGTCGCCGCCTTGAGGCATCGCATCACGCGCGTTGACGGCAAGGTTGAGAATGAGCTGTGCGAAAGCGGTTGGATCGATTCGAATAGGTGAGACCGCTCCGTGACCGCCGGGGCTGATGCGCAGACGAGCGCGGTTGCCCAACGCCTGTCGAAGCAGCGGCTCTTCCTTGTTGAGCAGATGAAGCGGGGAAACGATCTGTGGAGTGTTCGAGCGGCGCTTGCTGAACTCCAGCAGGCGTCGAGTGAGCGTACTCGCGCGATCAAGCGCTTGCTCCATCATCGAAATCTGTTCGCCCTGCGCGGTGACACCCATGCCCGCCAGTTCCAACTCGCTCTTCAACAGTTCGATCGAACATGCGACGACCATGAGAACATTGTTGAAATCGTGGGCCACGCCGCTCGCCATTCGTGCGAGCGCTTCCATTTTCTGGATCTCATGCAGATGGGCATCGCGAGTTTGGCGGTGAATCGCGGAACCGAGCACCAGCGCGGCGATCCGCAGCGTGTCGACTTCCACGCGCGCCCACGATTGAATCGACGCGCACGCGTCAAAGCCCATGAATCCCCACCATTTTTTGCCATCGAAGATCGGCTGAATCAGAATGGACTTGATGTCCTGCATCTCGAGCAACGGCCGCTCTGATTCGGGAAAGTCGCCGATATCGCCGAACACCGGATCGCCGACTTTCAGGAGTGTCGCCCAGCGCGTGAACCCCGCTGCCTCAAGCGGCACATTTTGAAGATCCGGATTATCGATTTGCGGTGCGATGCCGACATTGCACCACTCGTAGCACTGACTGACGAACTCACTGCCGTCGATCGAGTCGACTCTGAAGATGTAGACGCGGCTGACCGAGGTCGCTTCACCGAGGAATCTCAAGGCTTCATCGACGACGGAAGTCCAGGGTTGTGCTTCGCTGAGAATCTCGGAGGCGCGAGCGACCGCTGCGAGAATGCTGTCCCGTCGTGCGAGACGATCATCATGTGAGGGAAGGCCCGCGGCGCTCATCGGACAATAATAGCGGGATTTCACGCGGACACATGCGAATTTCAAAGCCTGCGCCGGTTCGCGCGCCCAAATTTCAATTCAGACAGTCGTTTCCCCGCAAGCGGGGATCAGTCTTGTTTGTTCTCGGGCGAGCCTGTCGTTGATTGCTTCCCAAGTGTTCAGCTGCATGTCGTGTAGTGAACGTCGGGGGACGATCACATTGAATACAACCTAAAGGAGAGCTCGAAACTCATGACATGGGTTACAGCGGTTGATTCGGAGACCCAGGTCTCTTCTGCGATACGAGTTTCCTTTTCATTTGAGTCATCATGTCCACGATGAGGAAGTTGGAGCGCATTGCCACGCTGTTGCCCGCGATGAATGCGGCAAATCGGTGTGCAGCACGGATGCTCCAAGCTCCCGTCGCCTTTGGTTTGGATGTTCGATATTGATGTCGAATCCGAACAATAATCATTCGAGATGATCGTTCTATGAGTATGCCCTTCAACTATCAACCACTTCTGCTTGGCGTTCTGCTCTGTTGTTGGTCGGTTTCTGCGCAACGCGTCAATGTTGTGAGAGCTTGTACGGCGCATGTCCAACCGGATTCGATCGCGGAATCCACCATCACGCTGACGGTCGATGGAAAAGAGCGCACCGCGATCATCGTCAATGACGCGCCGAATGATCCGAAACGTCCTGCCGTTCTCGTTCTTCATGGCGGCATGGGTAGCGCTGCGCAGATGCGTGAGAAGTCGGGGTTCGACTCGGTCGCAGAGGCGAATGCTTTCGTCGCCGTTTACCCGCAAGGGACGAATATCGGCGGCAAGCGTCATGCTTGGAACACGGGCTATCTGCTTCGAAGGCAGATTCGCGATACCGATGACATCGCGTACTTGGATGCGCTCATTGACCGACTTGTCCAAGTTCACGGAGTCGACCCCGCACGAATCTTCATGACCGGAGGTTCCAACGGCGGCATGATGACTTTTCTGTATGCGGTGAAACGACCGGAGAGACTTGCCGCGGCGGCGCCGGTTGTCGCAAGCATGTTCACATTCGATGTCAAGCCTGCGTCACCCGTTCCGATGTTGATCATCAACGGCGCCAAGGACAAGGAAGTCCCGCTCGAGGGGGGAATGAGCGAAAACACGATCGTGCGCGTCGCGCAATCCGCGCCATTCAAACCCGTGCGCGAAGTCGTTGACTTCTGGGTCCAAGCGAATGCTTCGCACCTCCAACCGACGACCACAACGGTCGGAACGGTCACCACGACGACCTACGCGGCGACTGAAGGTGGTGCGATGACACAGTTCATCGTCGATTCACAGGGCGGGCACGGATGGCCGGGTACACAAGCGCTCCGCCAAGACAACGCGCCGATCGCGTTTTCAGGTGCAAAGAGGGTGTGGGAGTTCTTCGCCGATAAGTCACGGAACATGATCGATGATGCGAAGAAAGATCTGCAAGTTTCGGTTCTCGACTTTCCTGATTTGGTCGATGACGACCGTCCGAATGTCGTCGCTCAAGAGCCGGATGCTGTCAAGCAATCGCGAAGAGTGCCGATCAAGTTGCATGCGCCGAGTTCGGGTGGACCGTATCCGATCATCGTGGTTTCGCATGGCGCCGGCGGCGATCGCGACAGTCATTTCGCACAGGCGCAGCGGCTCGCGTCGCGCGGCTATGCGGTCTTTTGTGTCGAGCACATCGGAAGCAATCGAGATGCGCTTGCGCGAGGCGGCGGCGTGATGAAGCAAGTCGATGCGATGGTGCGAGATGCTGATGAAGTCTTCGCCCGGCCG
>JBKDPX010000190.1:0-2584 GCA_046342165.1 Phycisphaerales bacterium
CGCTGGGCATGAGATCCGGCGTGAACTGGATTCTTGAAAATCCCAACGAGAGGCTTCGAGCGATCGTTGAAATCAGCAGCGTCTTCGCCAGACCCGGGACACCCACCACCACCGCGTGGCCGCGGCAGAAAATCGCCAACAACATCTGCTCGACCACTTCATCCTGACCGACGATCACCTTGCGGATCTCTCCCCGCAACCTTTCGTACGCCTCTCTGACCTCGCGCACGGATTCCAAGCCGATCGTGGTTGTGTCAGACGACATATGAGACTCCTCTGGCGGGACCATTGTTCATCATATGAATCGGCTCGATTCCTCGTACAAGTCAAGGCGAACCCTTTCGCAGCCACGAAACAAGCCGCGCAGGGGTGTTGCGCGGCTCATTCCCGACGGAAATTCGCGTGGTGGTGTCGACGCGAAGGGCTTCTTCGCGCGGCAAAGTCCGTCTCAAATCAATGATCGCGCGAAGGACGCTTTTCATCCAATTGACGCGAAAGCGTTTCGATCCTGCGTTCCATCGCTTCGAATCGCCGCATCAATTGGTCAAAACGCCTCTCTTGATCACTCTGCTCGCCATCTCGCGGAACCTTGAACGTCATCCCGCGTCCCGGAGTCGACGGATCGATTGTCCAGACGCGTCCCTGCGGCATCGAGAACATCATGCCCTCGGGCAAACCCATCAGACCGAGGTTCATTGATTCGGTCAATCGCGAGAACGAGGAATTCAATCGCTCTTCCAGCGTCTTGCGTTGTTCAGCGGAAAGATCCAATCCCTCGCACGACCTTCGGACATCTTCCATGAACTCTTCGCGCGCGCGGTCTTGCGGACTCTCGATGCGACTGATCATCTCCCGCTCGCGGGTGGCGACCCCGAGTCGCGAATCGTCGAAACGCTCGACTTTCACCTTTAACTCGATGTCCTTGCCGTCTCGGAACACCATGATGGTCGCCGTTTCGCCCGGATTCAACCCGCCGATTTGCTCGCGAAACGCGGCGACGCTCTCCACTGATTTGTCATTCAACTCGCGGATGATGTCGCCGGGCTTGATGCCCGCGGCGGCGGCCGGTAAACCGTCGATGACAGAATCGACGCGTACACCCTCGTTCGTTTCATCCATCGTGATACCGATCATCACTTTCGGCCGAAACTCATCCGCTTGATCGGACGGTCGATCCGGCGCGCGCAACAACAAACGCGGCTGGTCGCCGACCGTCACGTTGAAACGGTGCAGCACTTCACCTTGTTCGTCCAGAATCTCGATCCCGTTGTCGGTTCGACGAACTCGCTCTTGCGGGATGTGTTCGCCGTTGATCGATGCGTGGACTTGATCGTTCACGATCTCAACTTCATACTTCTCCCCGTTGACGTTCGAACTCATTCTCGTCACGGATTGATGAGTCACGCCGGATTCAGGCTGTTGATCCGGATTCCAACGCAGTTTGCGGGAACCGTCCTGCGCCTGAACATCGCTCGCGCACGCGATCGCCGCACCCGCCAACGCCAACATCACATTCAACGTCCTCATCATTCATTCCTTTCATCACGATTCGTTGATGCAGATACCGCCGTTACATCGCCGGACCGCGGTATGTCGATGTCGATTCCGGAATTCGAACGGGTGTGGGCCTGCCCGTCTCATCCGTGGAGATGCGGTAAAGATCTTCGACCTTCACCTTTTCCACGATTTGTCGGATGAAGATCACATACGTGCCACCGTCTTCGGCCGGGGTCGTATTCAATAACACCTTCTCTGGCATTTCGCCGACCACGGATCCGTCGCGCTTGCCGGATTGAAGATAGTTCGAAAGGATCTCACGAGTCGAACCCGAGAACCCCGCAAGACTCGTATCCGTCTTCCGCGATTCGACATTCGCGCCTCGAAGCGAGAACGCGATCAACACGGCCGCGGCGATCCATCCTCCCCACGAACCGATCCTCCTGGCGTGCGAACCGCTTCGGGGTTTCTGCGACCCGTGTCTCACGATTCGTTCGACTGTGATGTTGATGTTGTCACCTTTGCGAACCTCGTGATCCACCTGGCGTCGCAACTCGTGGTCGATCCTCATCGTCGCGCCGAGATCTTTCCAGACAGACGGATCCTTCGCCGCAAAGGACTCGAGCGTCGACCAATCCGCCGCCGTCGCCCGACGATCGACCACTCGCGTGATAATCAGATCAAGTTCTTCCGAAGACATATCCACCTCGTTTGAACAGACGCGCCAAACGCGTCATTCCGTCACAACACGTCGTTCGCCGCGGCAAGATCCCTCAGCATTCGTCTCGCGCGCGTGATTCTGGTTTCCACCGTCGTTTCCGGCAGTCCCATGATCACTCCGATTTCACGATAACTCATGTCGTGGAGAGCCTTGAGGATCAGCGGCTCGCGATATCCATCAGGAATGGTTTCCGCCAATCTCATCAACCGCAGGCCGGTTTCGAACTCGACGCTTTGAGTTCCCGGCTCCGTAATCCTCGAATCCGCGCGCGCGTCCGCGTCGTGCGTTCCGTCATCGCTCTGTCGACCGGTCGCCCAACTCCGGAGTTTGCCGCTGCGCGCCGCCTGATGTGCCACGTTCAAAGCG
>JBKDPX010000191.1:0-21112 GCA_046342165.1 Phycisphaerales bacterium
AATAGTTGTACGAACCACGATGGGAAGGGCAGAAGTAGATCTTTGGCGAGGACAGATAGGTGTCGTAGAGAAGTCCGATGCCATCGAGTCCGCCCGCCGCGGGCATGAACGAGCTTTCGCGCGATGGTTCCGCGATGCGAAGGGTCAGGAGATTCTGAGGTTGAGCAACGACCGGACCGCGGCTCAATCGATTTTCGGTGATGAACTGGCTTGTGGGAAGTCTTCCGTTGTGATCATCGGCGTACATCACCATGCCCAACCCGATCTGTCGCACATTCGAACGACACACCAATCGACGGGCGTTCTCTTGCGCGCCGGAAAGGCTCGGAAGCAGGATGCCGATAAGAATCGCGATGACGGCGGAGGTGACGAGGACATCGATGAGCGTGAACGCAGATGCGTTCCGCCTGGCACATCGAGAGAATGAACCGCGCTGCAGGCGCAAACTCACTCCTTTCCTTGAGGTCTTCGACCCCGCCACACATACGGATGATACCAGAAACGCAATCCTTCACAAGATCCAAGTCTGCACATCGTGTTCGTATATTGATAGGGTTTGTTTTTCCGGATTCAGGGATCCGAGACACGATTTCCGCGTATAAGTGTGCATCGGGGTAGCAAGGAGCAGCGGCTCGTCACGGCGCGGAAGGATGTCCCGCGCGGGGGTGATTGGATGAACTCCAGACAAGACCAATCGGAGTCGCGGATACTCGCGGATGCATCGCTGATGCAACGCGTGGCCGCGAATGAAGCCGAAGCGATCTCGGAGCTGTACGACCGATTCGGCACGATGGTGTTTCGCATGGCGTACCAGAGTCTTCCGAGTCGTTCGGAGTCTGATGATGCGGTGCAGGAGATCTTCATTCGATTGTGGAGGACATCGGGCAAGTACGACGCGCATCGCGCGGCTCTGGTGACCTGGGTGATGTTGATTTCGCGAAGGTACCTCGTGGACAAACTGCGCCGCTTCAAGGTGCGACCGCGAGCGACATCGTTGGATCAGCCTCAGGCACCTGTGCTGCCGGCAGCGGAGCAATCGGAAGGCGGAAGACTGGATCGTGATGAACGAATGGCACGACTGATGGAAAAGATCTCAGGCTTGCCATCGTTGCAGCAGGTTGTCGTGAAACGAGCATATCTCGGCGGACAAACGCTCCGCCAGATCGCAGATGAAACGGGTAATCCTCTGGGGACGGTGAAAAGTGCGCTGAGCCGGGCTTTGGTCCGTCTTCGCGAGCACGGCAGTGAGGAGTCGGACCGATGAAGTTAAACGAGTTGTTGGAAAACGCGGTGTTGGACGCTTACGGACTGCTCGACGAAGAGCAGCGCCTCGCTTTCGAACGCGCATTCCGTGCAGCTCCGCAGTCGGTGCGCGATCAGATCCGCCGCGAGCAGGAACGAGTCGCCGGATTTGAGTCGTCACTGTCGCAGGAGCATCCCAATCCTGAACTGAAGGATCGGGTTGTCGCGGCGGTGTTGGCGGAAATGGAAGCCGAACGCGCGAACAACGAGTTGACGGCGATGGCGCTCAGCGGCGGTGACATCGCGGGCGCCGTCGAGGCATCGGGGCGTCGCTATGTGTCGGGATGGTGGCAGACTGCCGCGATCGCGCTCTTGGCAGTGTCCTCGGTTCTTGGAACGATGGTCGGGTTGGGCGTGGGTCGTGAAGACAATCGAATCGCCGAGGAATTGATGGCGATACTCAAGTCCGCCGGCATCAAGGATTCGGGCACTCAGGCTTCTTCGATTCTCGCAGGACACAACCTGAAACGGATTCCGATGGAATCAACGGACGCGGCGCTGAGATTCGCAGGTGGCGCGACAGCGTGCATCTGGGTTCCGACCATGAGTGATCGCGGAATCGTTGCGATCACATCGATCTCGGCTCCGAAATCCATGTTGGTGATCCGCGCCAAGGATGCGAAGGGCACACTCGTGTATTACAAGCAAATGGAGATGACAAGCCAATACGGACTTGCCGAGTTCTCCATGCGTGAATGGGGCGGTGCGAGTATCGAAGTCGCGATCCTCGATAAAAACGGTACGGAGACCGTGCTGTTCACGCACACGGTGTGATGCTGAACAACCTGTCGAAAGAGGGCGGCCCCACCGGTCGCCCTCTTTGTTTTTTCTTGTGACTTCGGATGCGCTACGCTCTGGCGAATCTGGGAGAAACCCGCCAACGCCACGAGGATGCCTTCGATCATGCCGACGCACATCCCCCTTCAGGTGCTGAACAACACGCGAGCTCCGATCCTGGATCAACTCGCGCGTGAAACCGAGAAAAAGGAAAAGTGCGGCGTCTTCGGCGTGTGGGGATCCAAGAACGCCGCGAGATTGACTTATCTCGGGCTTTACGCTCAACAGCATCGCGGACAGGAATCCGCGGGTATCACGGTGTCCGACGGCATGCGCCTGACAGGCATGACCGGAATGGGACTGGTCGCGGAAATCTTTGCGACGGCGGACATCGAGCGATTGGATCGCGCGGGAGGCAAGGGCGCGATCGGACACAATCGGTACTCGACCGCCGGCGGTTCGCTCAGTTGCAACGCACAGCCGCTTCTCGAGAACTATGTGGGAGGCCAAGTCTCCCTTGCTCACAATGGGAACCTGATCAACGCCGATGTGCTCAGGAATCGCTTTGAACAGGCAGGACATCTCTTCCACACCACAAGCGATACGGAAGTGATCATTCATCTGCTGGCCTCGCCTCCGCAGCAAAAGGCCCCTGATCCCGTCGCTGAGACGCTTCGGCACCTCCAAGGCGCGTTCAGCCTGCTGTTTCTGTTCCCCGACCGAATCGAGGCCGCGCGCGACCCTTGGGGCTGGCGCCCGCTTTCCATCGGCAAACTACCGGACGGCGGAATCGTCGCGGCGAGCGAAACGGTCGCACTGGATGTCATCGGCGCCGAGGTGATCCGCGAGGTGGAACCCGGCGAGATCGTCACCATCAGTGACAAGGGGATCACAAGCCGTCGGTTCGCGAAACCCGCGGAACGACTCGCGCAGTGTGTGTTCGAGCACGTGTACTTCGCAAACCCCGCAAGCGTTGTTTTCGGCCAAAATGTTCAACGCACTCGTGAATGCCTCGGCGAGCAACTCGCAGCGGAAGCGCCTGTCAAAGCGGATTGGGTCGTGCCGATGCCGGACTCCGGCCGCAGCGCCGCGCTGGGTTTCGCGCGCGCGAGCGGCATCCCTTATCGAGAAGCGATCGTGCCCAATCGCTATGTGGGGCGAACCTTCATCAAGCCGACGCAGGATCAACGCCAAAGCGCCGTGAGACTCAAGCTCAACATCATCTCGGAGTTCGTGCGTGACAAGCGCATCATCGTTGTGGACGACTCGATCGTCCGAGGCACGACCACCAAAGCGAAAATGGATCAACTGCGATTGGCCGGCGCGAAGGAGATTCATCTGAGAATCTCCTGCCCCCCGATCCGCCATCCATGCTTTTTCGGCGTTGATTTCGCGGAGCGTTCTCAGCTTGTCGCCACGGGTCGCAGTGTCGAGGACATCCGTGCGTTTCTCGGCGTGGACTCCCTCCACTACCTTTCCCTCAACGGAATGCTCTCGCGCATGGAGCGCCCCGGCACGGAGTATTGCACGGCGTGCTTTTCAGGCGATTACCGCCTCGATCCCGAGCACCCGCAGAGCGAATACGACATCGCGAGCGATCAGCTCAAGATGTTCTAATATGACATATCAATCGCGAAGCATCGCGCCCAACGCCTCGAGGCCTTGCTCGAGCTTGGCCATGGGCGTCGCATAGCTGATGCGAAAGTGCGTGTCGCGCGAGGAGAACGTCTTGCCGGGCACGATCAGCACATTGCGCTCCAACGCGAGTTCAAAGAATCGCGTGGAGGAAATCCCTTTGCGTTCCGGAACCTTCACGAACGCATAGAACGCTCCGCCGGGATACGCCACCTCGGTGTGTGATCCAAGCTTGGACATCACCAAGTCGCGACGATGCGCATAATCGGCGACCATCGGAGAGAGATCCTCCGACAGCGCGGCGGCCGCACCGAACTGCAACGGCGTCGGCGCGCACACGTACATGTATTGCTGCAGTTTGATCATTTCCGCGATCAATGCGGAGGGACCGGTCGCGTACCCCAATCTCCATCCGGTGACGCCGTAAGACTTTCCGAAGCCCCGAATGACGAGGCAGTTCTCACAAGCGCCGGGAACTCGCGCCGGACTTGGACACCGCTTGCGGGACGGATCGCGCGTCATGTGATCCGTGCAGGTTTCAGCGAACGCGAACTCTTCGTAAATCTCGTCCGAGATCAGCACGATCCCCTTCGAGCGACAGAGTTCGAGTAATTCGGCGCATTCCTTTTTCGGCGTGACGACGCCGGCTGGATTGCTCGGCGAGCACAAGAGCACAGCCTTGGTGCGCGGCGTGATCAACGGCGCGACCCGCTCGGCGGTCATGCGGAAATCCGGATACGTGTCGCACGGGACAGCCTTCGCTCCGCACAACTCCGCCATATGCGGATACAGCACGAACCATGGATCAGGAATGATGATCTCATCGCCGGGATTCAACAGCGCCATGCATGCGAGCACCAGTCCGCCGGAAGTGCCGCTGGTCACCATCAATCCGGCGTCGGGACGCTCTCCTTCGGTTTCCCAGCCCAGATCCGTACGAATGTGCGCGGACAACGGGCCGAGCAACTGCGGACTCCCTTTTGTCGGCGTGTAGCCGTTGCGATCCTCTTCGATGGCGCGTATCGCCGCGTCTTTGATGGATCGCGGCACCGGGAAGTCGGGCTGGCCGATCGAGAGATTGACCGGATCTTTTAACTTGGCGCCGAGATCGAACACCTTGCGGATGCCGGATCCGTTGATCGATCCTGCGCGATGACTGATCAGCGTGTCGATGTTCATAGGGATCCGCCTTCCGCGAGCTCAATGAAAAACCCCTCCGATTATTGGAGGGGTTCGATTCCAAGTATCAACGCACGGAAACGATCACTTGTTGCTGACAAGAGTCTTGGGGATACCCAAAGCCTTGTCCTTGGCCGGATCGAACTTCTTCTCGGTGACCATCTTCTCGATGCGCTCGGCGCGGGTCATCACGGAACGCTTGCCCGAGAGGCTGGCGGAGATCTTCAACGAACGGTCAAGGCTCATGACTTCTTCCCTTCATTTGCGCGGCAAGCCGCGAGTTAATCGTATTTGTCCCACATCGTCTTCGAGAAGTTCGAAACGCCCTTGTGCTCTTTCTGCCACACGGCTCCGATTCTCGCCACCTGAGCCTCGAGGTTCGTCTTCTTCGTGACGCCCCTTCGGTACTCGTCGGTGGAGATCCCCGGGAGGGCGTACACCGTGTACATCCGCTCGGGGCCTGTATTGTTGGCGGCTGAACCGCCGGATTCAACCGCGACCGCAAAGGCCTGAACGGCGTTGGAGGCGAGAAACTCGACTGCACGGGTGGCGTCAGACCGGCGGAAAGTACCGAGAACCAGATAGTTGAAACCCTTTTGACGCGGATCCCCTGTCAAAACCCCCGTATTGCCTGCAGGCGTCGGCGCTGAGGGCGGGGCTGTCGCTTCCGCGGTCGACTCGGGTTGGGTCGGCGACGGGGCGGCACTTTTGTTCTGGTTCTGTTCAGCAGGCTCGACTGGGACGGCCTCGCCCAGGCCGTCGAGACGTTTGGCAAGATCAGCGGTTTCCGCGTCGCCTTCTTGCTTTCCGACAGTGAATCCGAGGCTGTACACGGTAAAGAGCGCCGCGGCGAAGATCCCGACGCACACTGCAATCACGACTCGACTGACGCGTACCTCCGAAGCACGCGGAGATTCCGGGAGTGTTTCCGAAGGGGGGATACTCCCGGGTATTCCGATTTGCTCAGTGTCTTGGGCGGGCTGAAGTTGAATGCGCACAACGGGTTTGGAACCACCCTGCGTGCGCAGGGAGCTGTGGCGATCGCTCATGAGATCAAAGAGCGGGGCAGGCTTTTTGCTTCCCGAGGACATGTTGAAAGTGTATCGCACTGACGGCATCCGCGCGCGTACACTCTCTGCGCCATGGCCATCCGCGAAAGTGACATTCTGCGTCTCGAAAACAAGCCCATGACGCGCTCGGAGGCGGTTTATCTGCCCGAGATCGTGAAGGGATTCGGCACGACGTTGCGACACTTCTTCACGTCGTTCGGACAAGGACGCACGAGTCGCACGATGCAATATCCCGAAGTTCGCCGCGAGGATCTTCCGGTCGAGGAAGGCGGCATGAACAAGGGCAATTTCCGCGGCGTTCACCGATTGAATCGCGATGAACAGGGTCGCGTGAAGTGCGTGGCCTGCATGATGTGCCCGACGCTGTGTCCCGCGCGCTGCATTCACATTCAAGCGGGCGAGTCGCCGTGGGAAGATCGTGAGAAGTACCCCGTCAAGTTCGAGATCGACGAACTGCGGTGCATCTACTGCGGAATGTGCGAAGAAGCATGTCCGGTCGACGCGATCGAACTGACGACCGAGTACGACATCGTCGGACGCTCGCGCCAGGAGATGGTCTTTGACAAAGAGAAGCTTCTGCACATCTACGATGTGACGATCAACAAGAAGCCGATGTAATTGAATGATGAGCCGGATTGCTCCGACCCCCGTTGATGACGGGGGTTTTTCATTTGGGCCCTGTCAGGCCCGAAAAACTTCATGTCATTTCGGACGGATTTCTGGCCAAACCGCTCCCATGGGGCACATTGCATCTGTACGACCCGCGTTGCGCGGCCGGTATTTCGTTCCCGGCCGGCGGGCGTTGTTGTTTCGTTCAGAAGGCGCGTGGAACGTGCGCTTTCATCTTGAGGAGTGCCCGAAGATGCGTCAAGCCATCTTGGGTTCCGCGTTGTTGACCTGCCTCGCAGGTTCGGCGAACGCCGCCATTTTCAGTTTCGCCGGTGCGAACAACGGGGACGGCCCGACGTTCTCCGCACTGACGATCAATTCGCTCAGCGACGGTCGCACCTTGGATGCCAACGGCGTGGTCACGCTGAACTTCCTTGCGGACCGCGATGGATCGGGTCCGGGCGCGGCGCAGTCGATCGTCTCCGAGTTTCGGTTCACGGCAAGCGTGAGCGGATACACGGTGTTCAACTTCGGCGGACAGTTCGTTCACAGCTTCTCGCTGTCCGGATCGTTCTCGATCTTGGACTTGTCGACGAATCAGCCGATCTTCCAGAGCACATTCTCCAACGCTGTCATGAGCTCGCTGTCCAACAGCTCCACGCTGCTCAGCCGCTCAGCGACGATTCAGGCGAATGATGAATCTGATCCCGGCCTGACATTCACGACATCCGGCGCGCTGGGTGACATTGATGTCAGCCAGCAACGAGACTTCTCGTTCGCGCTGAGCAACCTGCAAATGACTTCGGGCGCTCGCGTCCCGGTCAATGCGGGCGGCATCACGCAGGCGCCTTGGACCGCCGATGCCAGCTTCACGGCCTCGGCGATTCCCGGTCCCGGCGCTCTCGCGCTCATGGGACTCGGCACGCTCATCGGCGCCCGTCGTCGACGCGCATGAGTTCACGATCGATTTCGATCACGCACGCCGCGCCCTTGAAAGCGCGGCGTGTTCTTTTTTCATTGCGTGACAGCGCGCAGTTCGGTCGCAAGTTTCTTCGCCGCCTCACGGATGTTGATATCCCACGATGCGGCACCCTTGGCGTAAATCACCGAGCGAGACGCCGTCACCAACACGCCTGTGCCGTCAGGTCGCAACATGTTGCGAATGTCTTCGGCTGTTCCACCCTGTGCGCCGTAACCCGGGACAAGGAAGTACTGGTTTGGCATGCGCTCACGGAGTGATGTGGCGTCAGCGGATTTCGTCGCCCCCACCACCGCGCCAACGCTGCTCAATCCACATGATCCGATCGTCGCCGCGCCGATGGACGCCACTTGATCGGCCATCGCGTGCGCGACCGAACGCCCGTCCGCGAGCGTCAACCCCTGAAACTCATCGCTGTCAGGATTGCTGGTTCGGACCAGAACAAAGAGACCCAAGTCTCGATCAAGAAACGGCGTGATTCCGCTTCTACCGAGATATCCGTTGATGGTGACGGCGTGCGCTCCGAGCCGCGTCGCAGCCGCGGCGTAGTGCGCGCTGGTCGTGCCGATATCGCCTCGCTTGGCGTCCCACACCACGACCATTCCGAGCTTCACGGCGAGTTGAACGGTTTCTTCGAGCAGTTCAACACCCGGCGCGCCAAATCGCTCGAAGCAGGCGCTCTGCGGCTTGAGTGCGGGGACGCTGTCGGCAACGGCGTGCACAACGCCGCGGCAGAACTCGCGGACTGCGCTGATGGGATCGGAGTGTGCGGCCTTGAGTTGGTCAGGGATGTTCTCAACGACGGGATCCAATCCGACGCAGGCCGGGGATCCCGAACGGGAAATCGCTGCATGAAGACGATCGGCGAAGTTGATGGACATGCATCGAGCATAGCCTTGCAGGTGGACAAACCCAAGAACCTTGATCTGAAGAAGGACCGCGGATTGACGGTGGAATGGGAGGACGGTTCGACCTCTTACTACTCCATCGCATATCTGCGCAAGATGTCTCCGAGCGCGGACATGCGCAATCTGCGGGAACAGATGCAGAAGAATCCGCTGACGGTCCTTCCGGCGACGGCGTCCCGCAGCGGCCCGATCATCGCGGAGAGCGCTGAGTTGGTCGGCAACTATGCGATTCGCATTCGATTCAGCGACGGCCACGACACGGGCATCTACTCATGGGTGTATCTGCGCGAGATCGATCCCGCGCGAAACGATGATCCCCCGAAAGGCGCACCCGTCTCCCGAGATTCGTGACATCACTTCGCTTTCGGCGCTGAATCCAATCTTCGAGTCGACCACAAGACCGATCGCTCCATGAACTCGATGAACGCCGCCTCCGAGTAACTTTCCTTGGTGTGTCCCATCGCGCAGTAGAGTGAACGCGAGCCGTGAAAGACGTGCCACCATGCGATCGGGTGATCGCCATTCATCGTGCCGCCTTGATACGTTGACTCATCAAGCTCGAGAATGCGATTGACGTGGTCTTTGGGTCTTGCGCGGAAGTCATACCACTCGTCACGACGCCTCCACTTTGAAGCAAGATGCGATGTCGTGACATGTCGCGGCTCACGAACGAGCACATCCGCCTCCTGAATCGCCGGGTGTGACTTGAAGTAAGCGCCGACCAGTTCGGCGTAAAACGGCCAGTCGTACTCAGTGTCGGATGCGGAATGCACACCGACAAACCCGCCGCCGCGGCGGATGAATCGCTCGAAGGCCGCCTCTTGTTCCGGCGAGAGGACATCGCCCGTGGTGTTGAGAAAGACGACGGCATCCAGTGTCTTCAGATGTGCATCAGCGATGATCGATGCGTCTTCGGTGGCCTCGATGTGAATGTCCCGTCGCGCACCGATGGCTCGCAACATCGCGATTCCTTCGGGTATCGAGTCGTGACGGAATCCGGCGGTCTTGCTGAAGACGAGCACACGGGGAGCGACCCATGGCGCCGTCAGCGTCGATGCGTCCAGCGTGCGGAAATCATCGCGACCCGGCGTCCTCCACTCCAGCGACAGATTCGCTTCACCGCCGGTCTCACTCTTGTCGATCACGATGTCGTGCTTGCCGGAGGCAAGTGAGATCGTTACCGACATCGGTTGACCATCTCCCCCGGCGGAGCGGAACTCCGCTCCGTCCACGGTGAGCACCAAGGATTCGTCGCCGGCGATTCGAAAGGTGTATTCGCCCTCGATCTCGCAATTGACCGATGCGGAGATCTTCGCGTCAAACGGCGGAGCAGCGCCCCCAAAGTCCGCGAGCGAACTCAGTTCGAGACGATCACGAAAGGTGATTCGTGCGGCGTCGTTCACCGCTTCACGCGATGTGATTTCAAGTCGATAGCCGGGCGAGTTCGATTGCGTGTCGGCTTGGAAAACGCAAATCGATGAGACGATCACGATTGATGGGATCCACATGTTGCGCGCTCCGTTGGCGTTTCAAGGGCCAATGTACCAGAAATTTCGCGCTACGATGCTGTCGTGAATCCTGACGACGATGTGTGCCTCTGCTTTCATGTGTCATTGCGGAAAATCCGCACCTACTTGGCGCGCGAAAATCCGAAAGTGGCCTCGTTGATCTCGGAATGTCTTTCCGCGGGCACGGGATGCATGTGGTGCGTTCCGTTCCTGAAGCACTTGCATGCACAGCATGCGCGTGGAGAGACCCCGGACTTGAAGATATCGCCTGAGGAGTACATCAACGCGCGATCGAGTTATCGCGAAACGGGCGAACGCGATCGGGATGTCTTGGATCGCGCCTGACGCGCGCGCAGAATATAGATGATGTAACCGACGACGGGTTCGGGGAAGTCCTCGCCGTGCTCATCGGTCGTGGCGATGATCTCCATCGCGGATTCATCAATCAACTTGCGCCATTGCTCTCGGTCATAGGAACGAAGTCCGTAACTGGAATCGATGTGCTCTTCTTCGCCGCTGCGGGTGACGGTCAAATGACTGATCACACGCTCAATCCGCGCCGCGTTGCCGTTGCGTCCGAACGCGGGGATGTAGTTCACGACCTGACTGATCTGGACGCCGCCGCGCTTTCCCGTCCAGACGTCTTCGGTTTCGGGCTCTTGGCCGTAAGCGCAGAGACTGATTCCCACGGCGTAAACGCCGTCAGGCGCGAGAGACTTGGCGACGCAATCGAGGTGGTCGAGCATCGCGGCGTCGGAATTCACATGCCTGATCGTATTGATCAAGTTGAAGGCCAGATGAGCGGGCCGATCGACGCGTCCGCGCGTGAAAGAGCGCATGTCGGCGACGAACATCTCGGTCTTTGCTTCGACGCCTTCACTCTCCGCGCGTCGATTCGCGTATTCGACCATCTTCGGCATGATGTCAAAGCCGATGCCGTGCACCCCTCGCCGCGCCGCTTCGATAAGGTACCTGCCGGTGCCGCAAGCCGGCTCGAGCCATACGGGATCCCGGACGCTTCCGACGAACCTGCGCATGATGTCAAAGAGACCGTCGACCTCTCCGGGCGTACCCGGCTCATGCAATATGTCGTAATAATGAGGAAGCGAGTAAAAGTCGACGGGTTTCATAGGTCGAACCATACGCGAACGGATCATCATCCGATGCCGGGGAGGTTTTTCTCCATCCAGTCATCCTGACGAAGAACGCTTTCGCGATTCAATCGATCACGGCCTTCGGATCGACTCTGCGCAAACCTGAACAACATCGTGAGCCAGCGCGAGGTGCGGATCTCGCCCCGACCGTGACGTCCCTTGAGGATTCGCGCGATCCCGCGGAGATTTCGAACGATGAGTTCATCCTCGAAGGACACGAAGATTTGAGAGGATCCCGGATCGCCTTGTCGACCCGCACGCCCGATGAACTGACGATCGATGCGTTTGGCGCCGTGCATCTCGGTGAGAATGACATGCAATCCGCCGGCACGACGAGCCTCGAGATCAAGCAGGATATCGGTGCCTCGACCGGCCATGTTTGTGGCGACCGTGATCGCCGCATGGGTCGATTGATCGGCTGAAAGCGCGGGCAAATCACCTTTGCCGGCGCGTGCGATGAACTCGGCTTCATCCTTATCGAAGTTCGCGTTCAAGACTTGATGCTTCAAGCCGCGCTCTTCGAGCAGGCCGGAAATCAACTCGCTCGCCGTGATCGATCTGGTGCCGACGAGAATCGGACGCCCCATTCTGTTGAACTCGGCGATACTGTCGACGATGGCGCCCCACTTATCGCGCTGGGTCGCGAAGACACGCGTCGGCAGTGCAACGCGGATCACTGGCTTGTTCGTCGGGATCACCGTGACGGGCCGCTCATAGACGCCCTCTAGTTCGCCGACGGCATCGGCTGCCGTACCGGTCATCCCGCAGAGGAACGGGTACGAGCGGAAGAACTTCTGAAAGCTCATACGCGCCAGCGTCTCACGATCCGCGGTGATCTCGAGACCTTCCTTGGCTTCAACAGACTGGTGGAGTCCGTGCTCCCATGAGCGATCGGCCAAGAAACGACCGGTGTACTCATCGACGATCACGACCTTGCCGTCGACGATTTGATACTGCTGCCCCTTCTGGTAGCAATGCTCGGCCACCAACGCCTGACGGACGAGTTCCTCGGCTCTCTTGGTCGCACGGAAGATCGGCTCTCCTCCGCCGTCCAGGAGTTCCGTGATGAAGCCACGCAATCGCTGTTCGCCGCGGCGCTTGAGTGTGGCACGCCTGCGCACAAGATCAGCTTCGTAATCCGGTCCCTCGTCAAGCTTTCGCGCCAGTTCGCGCGCTTGCGCGTACGCGCGAGCCATGTCATCCTCGCGGCGCGAACGCGCGATGATCAGCGGAACGACGCCTTCGTCGATCAACACGGCATCGGCCTCATCCACCAACGCAGCGCGAAGACCCGGAACCATCGGAGCGTTGCGCCCCAAACCTTCGCGTCCGCGCGCAGCCCACGGGGTGAACACACCGCCCATGTTGATCTGATCTCTCAACCAATCGGCGGTGATTTGCTTGGGAGTTCCGTACACGATACCGCGCGCGTAAATGGAATGTCGCTCGCTCGGATCGGTGTCCTGCGTGATCGCACCGACGGTGACACCGCATCGCTTGTAGATAAACTCGCGACTGCGGGCATCACGCGCTGCGAGATAGTCGTTCACGGTGAAGACATGAAGATGTCGGCGCTGCCACGCGATCATCGGCGCGGCGAGTGATCCCGTGAGCGTCTTACCTTCACCGGTAAGCATCTCCACGATCCGTCCGTGGTACAGCGCCAGAGCGCCCGTCAATTGAACCTCGAATGCTTCTTCCCCGGTTGCGCGTCGAGCCACTTCGCGGATCAACGCGAGCGCGCGATTGACGGCTGATTGATCTTGGCGTCCTCTGAGAAAAAGCTCTCGTACGGACTCGATCTCATGGTCCAACGCACCCTCCGAGAAGGACCTGAACTCGGGCGCGAACTCCATGACAAGCCGCGCATGTCGCTGGAGAAACGGCAAAGCGGTGGATCGGTTGCGAAGCGTGACGCCGAGGCGTGAAGCGATCCGATCGGCGCCCTTGTACACCACCGGCTTGACCCGACGCGAACGCATCGATTCAAAGAGAACGTGGTATTGGGTGAGCGACTGCGACATAACGGCATGAAGCGATGATCAGATGCGGGCGCGACCTTGAATCAACTTGCGGATGCGATCGATCCACTGCTCGGCCAGAGGCTTTGAGGGCAGCGTGAATCGAACGAAGGCGCGTTCACCGGGACGACCCGGTCCGACACCTTGCTCCGCGTTCGAAAGCGAGTGCGAGACACGAACACCGTTTTCATCGATGCGATGAATGCGGACTTTGAAGAACGGCTGCGATGCGCGCGTGCCGGATTTATCCGACTGATCAAGTTCGATCGTGCCACCACCGCCGAAACCCAGGCCGGGATGCGGCAGTTCACGATCACCGGCGGGAAGAGGCGCCTCCGCCTCGGCGGTGTAACTGACCCGCACATCCGAAGCGAGTCGATACTCGACGGAGTAGGCCGATCGATCAAGATCGTAAATCCAACTCGCTTCCGATTGAGGCATGGTCGCGGTGATGCGAAGTTCCGACTCGTCGACGACTTCGCAGATCGGCTGACCTTCCTGCACGAACGCGCCCACGAGAATCGCGGGATCGACGCTGACGACCCGTCCGTCATGCGGAGCCCGCACGGTGAGTCGCTCGCGTTGCTGACGCAAGAAGGTCAATTGCTCCTCCACCGTAAACACATAGTCGGCGCCGATCTGCGCCTCGGCGGGGTCACGCGTAAGCGCCGCGGCGGCGCGGGCCTTCGATTCGGCAAGTTGCGCCTCCGCCAGTGCGATTGACGCGTTGAGTTGCGGACTTTCACACGTGACGATGGCGTCACCCTTGCGGACGAGATCGCCCGATCTCACATGGGCCGTCGACACGAATCCGTCTGTTCCGAAGAACACACCGGTTCGTGATCGGCTTTCGACGACCGCATCGACTCGACGCCAATCCGGAAACGGCACCATGCCGACGGGAATCAGAATCGCGGCGGCGAGAACGATACTGACGAGGATCGCGCGCGCACGATGTTCGGCGATCTGCGAATTCGTCGCCAACCAGTGGATGAATCCGCCGACAGGCAGGATGAACCACATCGCGGAGGTCCAGATGGCCAGCAAGAGACCGATCGCGAACAACTGTCCCATCACATAGAGCGTGATGGAGAAGAAGAGCACGACTCGATAGATCGAGGACGCGACACCGTAGATCAGGAGGATCAACGCCTCTGAAACCGAACCCGTCGGCGCGATGGGGTTGCGTACGCGGTAGATGTGCTTGAGCGCCAGGAACTTGAGCATCTGCTGCGATCGCTGCATGAGGTTGGGAACCTCCAGCAGATCGCTCAAGATGTAATATCCATCAAAACGCATGAGCGGATTGGCGTTGAACAGGATCGTCGAAATGCTCGAGGTGAGCATCACGTTGTACGCGATCTGATGGATGAGCGCGCCATCGGGCGTGGCGACCCAGACAAACGCTGAAATCGAGGCCAGTGCGAGTTCAAAGAGCATGCCGCCGGCGCCCACGGCGATACGCTGCCACTTCGACGGAAAGGCCCATGCCGCGGAGGCGTCAACATATGGAGCGGGGAGCAGCACGAGCATCATGGCTCCGAATTCCGGAACCTGACCGCCGAAGCGCTTGCAGATGATGCCGTGGCCGCATTCGTGAATGAGTTTGACGGCGACAAAGACGGCGAACAGCCATCCCCAGTTGCTCGGCGCGATCGTGTTGCCGAAAGACGAAACCAGTTCCGCACCGCGCGGCATGACCTGGATCAAACCGGCGATCACAAGGACGCACCAGGCGATAAATCCCCAGCGGTTGATCAACGGACGAAAGAGCGGTTCCAGCCACGACAGAATCGCGTCGGGATTGAACAGCTTCACCTTGAAGTACATCAAGCCGATGGCTTGTTGTTTGACCTGTTTGCCGACACGCTCTTTGCCGCGGCGGAGAAGTTGATCCGTCTCCGGCGTGACATCGCCGGAAAGCAGATTCGACGAGTACAACTGCGTGAGCAATTGAATGACGTCATTCTGGGTGAGCGAATCATCGCCGTGACGGGTCAGTCCGAGCGTCCAGAGTTCCTCCACGGTGCGATGACCGTCGAACAATCCGACGAACTCGTACGCGACAGGGTTCAGTCGATAGAACTGGTTGGAGGACGGATCACGAACGACGTGCCAACGTCTGCCGCGATAGTGCTGACGAACGATCTGCACATGGGAACGCAGTCGCGGCTTGAGGGCTCGGACGCGATGCCAGAAGGGTGAGAATGTATTGCGTTCAGTCATGACTCGATCTGCATCTCACCACCACAGCCACACACGCGCGGTATCGATGACGCGACGCGATGCGATCCACGCGAGGCTGTGACGCTCGCCGTTGAACTTGGCTTGACCTTCCATGCCCGGCCTGTAGCTGTCGGGGAGTTCTTCCGTCAGTTCGCAGTAGACTTCGAACGAATTTTCACCTTCAACCGCCTGCGCGAGGGGAACGATCCGATTCACCACGAACGCGAACTCGCGAGAGGGATCGCTCTTGGGCGTGATCTCACCGGTTTGTCCGATGCTGACAAGACCGATGTCCTGATCCGATACCCGAACGATGGCCATTTTCTTCGACAGATCGGCGACCTCGATCAGCTTGTCGCCGAGTTTCACCGCCGAATCAACGCGATCCCGCAGATCGCCCGTCACGATTCGACCGTCGATCGGGGAGCGAATGCTGCTTCTTGCGATCTGCTCGTTGAGCAACTCAAGACGCGCGCGGGCCTGATCGACCTTCGCCCGGGCCTCGGCCTCCTTGTCCAATTCGCCGCGGCGCAAGGCATCATCAGCCTCGCGTTCATACTGCAACAACTGGGCGCGGGTCTCGATCGCACTCAGTCGGCGCTCGCGGGTGTCGAGGGTGAAGAGCACCTGATCCTTCTTCACATCATCACCGGGCATGGCGCCCGGCATCAGTTCGCGGATCGTTCCGTCAAACGGCGCGCTGATGATGCGACGGGATTGCGATTGGATTTCGAACGGCGCGCCGAATCGATAAGGCACGCGAACCAGGAACGCGCACAACGTCGCCACCATCACGGTTACGCCGACGACCTTCCAGATCGTGTGCTTGGGCCCCACAAACCACGCTGCGGCTTTCACCGCGGAATCCGCGGCACGCAGCGCCAGATTGCGGTCGTCGCTGTAACGAACCCACAGGACGGGCGCGACCAGATCCAACGCCGCCTGAAGCAGTTCAGCCGCCGCCGGATCGATCGGCTTGTCGGACGATGACTCGAGCGTGACAACGCCGACGATTCTTGATCCGGCCGGGTCGATCACACGCATCGGGAAACTCGCGACCTTCAATCGCGCATCGGAACTCGCCAACTCGCGATGTGCGTGAATGACCGCCTGGGCAAGAACGGCGTCACCGCCGCGACCGGCCGCCGGAGGTGCCGGATAGGTGATGGGTTGATCTTGATCGAAACACTCATCCATCGCGGCTTCGATCTTCTGCACCATCGTGACGCGACGATCGGGATTTTCCGTATCACTGATGGCAACGACCTCGGCGAAGCGACGCGCAGTCGCTCCCGCGGCGCGGACGGATCCGGGCCCTTTCATCCAACCGAGCGCAACGCGATCGGCGGCGATCTGACGCGCGATGTCGTTCACCAGTTGGAGCGCACAACCCTTGAAACCTTCCGTTGAGTTCATCGAGGAAATCAGGCGGGTCGCGAGATCAAGCGCGGCGGTCGAACCGCGCACCTTGCGCAACGCCGTCTGAGAAGCGTGGCCGAAGGAGTAACCCGCGATGACTTCAACAAGCGCGAGAGTCGTTTGCAAAGCCTGACGACTGCGATTCTCGACAACGAGGGTGACGACACCCATCAAGGGCGCATCGCCGGATTGCTCGAACATCGAGCCGAACACCGGAACGGCGATCACGGCGCCTTTGGCGGACGAACCGGCGTCATAGAGTAAATCTTCCTTTTCTTCCGTTCCGTACACGGCGGTCGAACGCGAGGTTGAGCTCGCGCGGGCAGCCGCCTTCACATCGCGCAATCGCGCGACCGTCGACTCATCCTCGCTGAAATTCGCAAGGATTCGTTCAGCGGCTTTGGTGGCCGCCTCAGGTGTCGCACCGTACGGCCAGACTGCCGCGGGGTGAGGTTCCGGACCGTCCTGGCGCATCGTCAGGGCCCAAAACACGGCCTGCGATGCACCCGAGACCTGACCGAGCACTGCTGTGAGTCGAAGTGCAAAGACGCGATCATCCGGCGCGGGTTGCGCGAGTTCAGCGACGACCCGCTGCCACGCCGGCGCGCGCAAGTTCGAAAGATCGATCATCGATCAAGCCCCTCTCCGCCGATGGACGCGATGGACTTCACGACATCCGCGCCGGGTTCGGTAAATCGAACCCACGCGGCATCTCCGGCGAGCAACTGATCAGGTCCCGAGGGATTGTCGAGTTCCACTCGGATCCGGCGTGTGCGGGCGACGGGATGCGCCGCCGGTGCGACTTCAGTCACCTTGGCGCTGAGAATACGCGGCTTGCCGACCACCTCCACGAGCACCCACGCCGAGTCACCCTCTTTGATTTTGAGCGTTGTTTCGTCGTCGATGGATGCATTCGCATCGATCCAAAGTTTGTCGACATTCACGATGCGCAGGACTTCCTTGGACTCGGTGATCGACTGCCCGACATCGGCTTGAATCACATCGATCACGCCATCGAAAGGTGCCGTCAAGGTGAGTTTCGCCAAACGCGCTTCACGCGCCTTCAAGCCGGACCCTTCCTGCGCCGACTGTTGCACCGCGTTGTCGTATTCAAGGACGGATCGCTCCCATGCCAACTTGGCGCGGTCGTATTCCTGCTGATTGCTCGCCTTCATGTTGAACGCGTCTTCGGTCCGACGGAACTCAAGAAGCGCCAGATCACGAGCCTTTGCCGCGGCCTCGATGGGAATGCGAGTTTGCGCTCTCATCTGCTGCAGTTCGACGAGGGCTGCGTCTTCGGCATCATCTCCGCGGATCAGGGCGTCTCCCGCTTTGACCTTTTGTCCGCCCTTGACGAGGATGTTCACGATCTGCGTGGGGACCTGGAATCCCATGGTCGCATCACGGCTCGGTCTTGTGACAGCCTTGACGCCACCAAACGCCTTGACGGTCTCGCGGGATGCCGCGCTGAGATCCTTCACAGCCGGCGATTCGGGCTGTTGAGATGCCAAGGCGGAGGTCGCAAGAAGCAGACCACCGACGAGTAAAGGAAGCAGGGAGTCGAGTTTCATGGATCACTAGTGTACGGGACTTCACCCGATAAGGGAATCTGAACGGAATCTGTTCGGCCGCCGGGACACCCCTGTAGGGTTAGCGCAATTGCGCCCGGGAGGTTGCAGAAACTCACAGAGCCTTGCGTGCCAACCAGTACCCCACGGTGTGATCCGTGGCGATTCGCGCGGCGTGCCGTTGAAAGGACGCGAACCAGCGGCGCAGCAGTGGCGCGACACGAGGTTCGAGATCGATCGCCGCGTCGAGTCCCGCGCGAATTCGCTTGTCGTCGCCCGCGGTCATTTTTCGAAAGGACGCGGATCTGACGGACGCGGAAGAGATGAGCGCATCGCCGCACGCTTCGATGCGCTCACGGACGAACCCGCGCGCTTGGGCCATCGATGCGCGCGGCAGTGCGTCATCAAACAGATAATAACCGCCGTTTTTTACTTGCTGACGCAGCACCGACGGCGCATGCTCGGAACCCAGCCACCCGATCATCAGTGCGATGTCATGTCTCGATGGCGGGAGCGATTTGACATCCGCGCGACGGAATCGCAGGCGATGGCGAGAAGAAGAACCTTTCGACTTCAGTCGCGCTTGGCGCAGCAGGGCGCCGCATGCATCGACTCCGGTGATGCGAGCCTTGAAGCGCTCCGAGATGGCGAGCGTGAGATCGCCTTTACCGCAGGCCAGATCGATGATCTTTGAACGCGAGGAGGCTCCCGCGAGACAAAGCAGGCGAATGACCGGCGCGTGCATCGCACCAAGTCCCTCGCACTCGGAGAATACGATCGGCAGAAGGTGCGAAAGATCGGCGGGAAAGCCGAGCGAGTCGCAGACGGATTCGATCAGACGAGCATCTGTGTCGATCGAGGGATCAGTAGACACTGACGACTTTCGCGCCCGGGTAGAACGTCTTGATCATCGCGGGCCAATCCATACCTTGCGCCGCCATGCCTTTCGCGCAGTACTGACACATACCCACGCCGTGTCCCCATCCGCGTCCGTTGAATCGGATCTGATCGGCCCAGACCTGCACTTCGACGTCACCGCTGTTGATTCGTGTTTCCTTGGAGATCGGGGGGAGATCGTCCACGGTGTAGTTGCAACCGACCCTGAGTTGCTCCGGAGAAATGTCAAACGCTCGTCCGGCGGAATCCGTCACACGATAGAGATCGGGACGGCCGGCCTCGTTCATTTGAACGGCCTCGATCGCACGAACTCGTTCAATCGATGCGAAATCGGCTTTGATCGCCAAGCCGTAGGAGCGAAGTCGTTTGCTGACATCCTCGTCACTGCGAACGACATTCCATCGATACAGGGGCGAATCTGCGCAAGCCGTGGTACGGGCGAATCCTTGCAGCGGACGAATGTCATTGAAATCGTAACGATCAACGCCGCCCCAGGCCCGTTGGGCGGAAGCGGGTCGCCCGCCGCACTGACTTGAGAAGTAGGCGCGAATCAGCTTGCCTTGATGGATCAAGACCTGTCCGCGAGTGGCGCGCACCGCATCTTCCGCGCGCATGTTCTTGGTCTGTCCGCCGAAGACCTGATCGGCGTCGCTGGCTTCGAGATCGAATTTCCGTGATGCCGCGCGCGCGCGATCACGCTCGTGAAGTGCGTATGTACGAGATGCGACCGCCTGAGCTTCGAAGGCCTGGCGAGGCCAAGAGCCGAAGAGTTCGTGCGAAAGCACGCCGGGGAGATAGCTCTCGACCGGCATGTCGACGACCACGTCAAAGCGTGCGGTGGCTCGATCCCACTGGCCGAAGAGCACGACGAATCCCGGGTATTTCTTACCGTCAATCGTCAGGGATTCCGATGTCAGCGCCGAAATCGCGTTGTCGGTCCCGGGTTCGGAACCGCTGAAGATTTCAATATTCACTCCGACGCCGAAGTTCTTGCGTCGGTTCAGTCCGTCGGTCACCGCGAATCCCTGCGATCCGCATCGAATCGCCAAGGGGCCCTTGACCAGTTCGGCCTGAGAAGAACCGGCGGTGCGAACGAACAAATCACCCGTCGCCGCGACCGCGACCTCATTGCGATCACGAGCGATGCGAATGCGGATGTCGGGTTCGCTGGCGAATGAGAACTCGGGCGATTTGTTGTCCTCGATCCCGATATCTCGTTTGAGTCCGTCAACGGTCTCGCAACCGACCAATGTGACCAATGCCAAGGCCAACACCGGCAGGCTTCGCAGTTTGTTCAGGCAATCCATGCCACACCTCGCTGTTTGGTTGATCCACGGAATGATACGCCGAACTTCCGTTCAAACTCGCATCCTTCATTCAGAATCGGTATGCTTCCTCCGGCGGATTGAATCATCCGGCCAGGGAGGAATTCAATGGGAATCAACTTCAAATCGCGAGCCACGGGATTCCTGACCGCGCTTGTTCTCAGCGCAACACTGGCGCAATCGGGTTGTTGGAGTGACTCATCCTTGCCCGAACTGTCACCCGAACCCTACTCGGGCCCCGCGTTGTCGCTTGAAGCCGTTGGTGGCAACTACTTGGTGGTGCTGAATGCGCCAACCCCGGGCTACTCCATGCTCATCGATCGAAGCGAGCAGGAGCGCGCGTATCGAGAAATCTTCGTCACGGTTCGAAAGCCGAACCCTCAGTTCGCATACGCACAGATGATGGTGACCCAACGCGCTGCAACGGGCGTCGACACCAAACAAGGCGTGAAGGTCTACGCGCGATTCCTGGACCATCTCGATGCGCAGGGCGCGTACCGGTTGGTGGTTTCGAGTGAGTTTTCCAAGCCTTAGT